>CAIOGK010000114.1 GCA_903857815.1 Candidatus Falkowiibacteriota bacterium | reverse complement strand
TGCTCTCAGAAAGAGCGGTGATCATTTGAGACTTTGTCATTTTTGGCATAATTTTTTGCATGGGGCTCGTTCAGAAAGCTTAAATAGTTTTCTAAAAAAGTTCCTTTAATTATATTCAATGTTTATAAGGTTATTATAGCACACTATAAAAAATATGCCAACAAATAAGGGATGTTTTAATTATTTAACCTCGTAAGTTAAAGTTACCTCGACTTTTACCTCATTTTGACCAGCTTCTATGCTTGGTCCAGCGATTCCGCCGGCTTGATTGGCGACTACTGATGATTCCATTTTAGCATTAGAATAATCAAGCATCATTGGTGGGTAATTAATTGAGCTTTCAAATACACCGGTAATTTTTCCTAATTTTATACCTGATTCTTTAGCAATCATTTCGGCTTTTTCTTTAGCTTTTTCAATTGCTAATCCGCGTGCTTGATTTTTTAATTCGTATTCATCATCAATTGTAAAGTTTATATTTCCTACTTGGTTAGCACCCGTTTCCGTTGTCTTAGAAATTATATCACCAATTTTTTCTAAGTTTCTAATTTTTAAAGTTACGTTTTGAGTAACTTCATAACCAATAAGTTTCTGACCATCTTTTTCGGTATAATTATAAACCGGGTTAAGCCGGTAATCAGTAGTCTTTATATCCTTAGCTTCAACACTTAATTTTTTTACTTCGTCAACAATTTTATTCATCTTATCTGTGCTCTCTTTAGTCGCTTCAGCGGCTGTCTTCTTTGTTTCTGTTTTTAGGCCAATAGTTAAACTAGCAATATCCGCTTTTGCATAAACAGTCCCCGAGCCAGTAACTGAAAAACGGTCTTGATTTATATTTCGGTTATTGAAGTATAAAGAAGCAATAAGAACTGCGCCAACTACTAAAATTCCTAGAGCGGCGAGAAAAACATAAGTTTTTTTCATAAGTTTATATTATTAATAATTAATATGTACGACTATCGTAAGCCCAATGTAATAGCGCCTGCCTTTGTCTAGGGCGACATGTTACGTCTCCAGCCCGACAATTCTTTTTAACGGCCATCACATGACGCTTGATTGCGCGCCATCTTCCTATTTGTCTTTTATCTTCTATCTCTAAGCGTCTTCCCATGAAATAACGAGCATACCATTGAAACCAACCGCGAGGGTCATCTTTATAAATCCAGCCCTTAGCGCGCCAATGAGCTAAAGATAAGCTCGCCTTAACTTGAAAATAATTTAATTTATAATCCGCTTTATCTACGGCAAATTTTGCATCTTTATACCAATCAGCCGGAAATTCTTTTTTACAATCACGCATATAACGACCATTAAAAACGCCCAAAGCCAGCATTTCTTTAGGTGTTAATTCCGGTTTAAAATTAGGTGAAAAATTTCGCCCTATAGGCTCCGATAATTCGTAACGATAATTTTTTTGCATTTTATCGTTTACTAAAATTGTTTTATTTTTTTTCATGTGTAGTAGCACCTTTTATATTGAAGCCTTTTTTCCAGTTAAGTTTAAAATTCATATTTATTGAAGCGAGAAAAGTAGCAATGGGCATTGAAGCCATAACCCCGATACTTCCGACTAGAGTTCTGATAATTTCCGTTGAAATAACCTCGGCGTTAAGAGCGCGTGATAGACTTAAGCCATTCGCCTGGTTGATTGAAAATAATAGCAATAAAGGTAGAGCCGCTCCGGCGTAGGTTAAAAATAAAGTATTAATAATAGCCCCAAGATGAGTATTACCTACTTTATAGGCAAGTTTAAAGACCTTTTTTGGTGGTAATTTAGGATTTGCTTGTTTAATACTATCAACCGCCTCTATTTGACCAAGAATAATATCGTCCAAAACACCAATCGCGCCAATAATCATTCCCGCTAACAGTAATCCTCGAAAATTAATTTCTTTTTGTCCGATACCAATTAAAAAGATTGACTCTTCTTGAGTTAATCCTGTTAAACGCGCTAAATCAGTAAAGAGAATCGATAAAATTAAAGTAATAATTAAAGAAACTAAAACGGAAAAAATTGCAATGTGAGATTTTCTATTAAAGCCCTCAGTAAAATAAATGATAAAAAACATTATCATTAATCCCCCTATTAAACTAATAATAAATGGATCGTGACCAGCTAAAATTTGCGGTAGAATAAATTTAATAATAACGAAGAAGCTCGCAACTAAACTAAGTAAAGCCTTAATTCCTTTCCAGCGACCAATAATAATTACTGATAAAATAAAAATGGCGCCTAATAAATAAAGCGCATCATTTCTAATATAATCGACAATATAAAAAGTTTCTTGGCCAGTCTCATCTTTAAAGGCATCAATATAAACTTTATCGCCGACTTTATATATATTAGCATCTCCAACTTCTATTTCAGAAATACCATAATAAGTTGCTATTTCGCCTTCTCGGTTACCGCTAGTAATTGTAAATTGCAGATTTTGTTGTTTAAATTTACTACCGTCTTCCCTATTTTTTTCCGCCTCTTGCTCAATTTTAATGATTTTTGCCTTAAAATTATCCGCATTTTCTGTTTGGGCAGCGGCATCACTAAAATCTTGTGCCCTTACAAAAGGAGCAAAAAATAAGACCGTTGTTAGTATGATTGCAAAAAATATTTTGCGCATGGAGATTTATTTTATAATCTTCCTAAATCTAATTCCTCGGTAAATTTTATTTTTTCTACAAATTCCGGCATATGACTAACCATCATAATCGCCCCCTCAAATTTGTTAATCGCCTCAGCAATAACTGGAAGATGGCGGAAATTAATATGGTTAGTTGGTTCATCCAGGATTAAAAGACCTGGTTGAGCTAAAACTAAACGAGCAAAAGCTAATAAACCTTTTTGACCTTCTGATAAAGCGGCGATTCTATGACTCATCAGTTCTCCAGTAATTAAGAAGCCGGCAGCGACCGAGCGCATTTCTTGTTCCCCTAAACCATCAGCCATACTTCCCATTAAGGAATCGAAAACCGTTTCTTGAAAATTTAAAGTAGAAAAATCTTGGCTATAATAACCAACTCTGATTCCCTTTAAAATAGTCTGGCCTTCTTGTTTCCCGGAGACTAGCGATCTAAGTAAAGTACTTTTTCCAATTCCGTTGGGACCAATAACTAAAAGTCTATCCTTTTTTCTTAAAGATTTATGAATATCTTTTAAAATTGGTTCATGATTTTTAACGACTTTTATTTTTTCTAGTTTTACGATTTCACCACTAATATCTTCTTGAACAGGGATTGTAAATTCACGAATAGTCTTATCTTCCCTTCTAACATCAACTTTATTTTCTTCTAGTTCGGTCGTTTCGTCTTTCATTTTAGCTGCTAATTTACGCATCTTACCTCCTTTATGAGCAAAAAAATTAACTTTTTCTTTCCTATCAATTATTTGTTTTTCTAATTGTGCATTCTGGCGTTGCTCTCTTTCTACCCGACGAGAAATCTCTTCAACTACTGAATAGTAGTCTCCTACGTACATTTCGGTTTTATGAGTAAAGCTATCAAGATAAATAACTCCTTCGGTAAAACAATTTAAAAAATCAGCATCATGAGAAATAACCATGACGGTTTTATCATAAGTTAATAAAAAGCCGATTAGATGGTCTATCCCGTCTTTATCTAAATTATTAGTTGGCTCGTCTAAAAGCAAAATATCCGGACTTTCAACTAGAGAGGAGGCTAATAAGATTCTTGCTTGTTGGCCGCCAGATAAATCGCCGACTTTTCTATCAAGCGGAATTGCAAAATTAACCGCGTCCAATGCTTTAGCAATCAAGCCTTTAATATTTCCCGGAACTATTTTAAAGTTTTTAGAAAAATATTCTAAAACTGTTAAATCACTATCTTCTCGAGCAATGGTCTGACGGGCAGTTCCGATGGTTGCTTCGTCTGATATCGAAATCCGTCCTGCTTGAGGTTCTAACTCTTTCTTAATCAGGCCAAAAATAGTACTTTTTCCGGCCCCATTTTGGCCCATTAAAGTCACTTTCGCCCCTTTACGTAAGCTAAAACTTGCCTCATCTAAAATGGGCTTTTTATGAAGATATTCAAATTTAACTTCATCAAATCTTAAAACTACTTCTTCCGGCATAATATGGAGATTAAAAAATTAAATGGTACTCATATAACATAGCGAATTATTGGAAAAAATACAATATTTGGCTCGAAAAAAGATGGTCTAAACCATCCTTTTTCTATCTCTTTTAATTTGGTTTATTTTTTACTAGTTTTCTTTTTTGGAGCAGCTGCTTTCTTCGCTGGTTTTTCGGCTACTTTTTTAGGTTCTACTTTTTCAACTTTTTTAGCAACTTCAATTTTAGTAATTTCTTTAATTGGAGAAACTTCTTTTACTGAAGCAGTTTTAGAAGCAGAAAGTCTTTCTAAGGCGTTAATAACCTTATCTAATTTAGCATTTAAAGCCTCGAACTGTTCCTTGGAGTGATCAGGACGACCTTCTGGATGACGTTCAGCGTGAAAACTTGGTTTTGGAAAATCACGGCTAGAATCTCTATCTCTAGAAAATGATTGTCTTGGTGCGCCTGCATCCTTACTGCCGAAGCAAACACTGCAAAGAACCGGTCTTTCACCAGATGGCTTGAAAGGAACCTCACAGTCATTTCCGCATTCAGCACAAACAGCTTTATGCATTTCTGGACGACCAAAACTTCTATCACCAGAATCTCTGCGGCCAAAACCGCCTCTATCTCCACCCTCTCGACGACCAAAACCGCCGCCGCTAGGTTTTCTATCTCCGAATCCACCGCGACTACCGCCGCCGTTACGATTAAAATTGTTCATAGTTTATGTAATTAATTTATTTATATTTTTTTGAGCCTTGTCTTATAAAAGACCTTCCAATCAAAATCCCGCCTTAATAAGATAGGGCGGGATCTTGATTTGAAGAGGAGAGTTAAGCGCGTTGAACGTTAACTGCATTCATTCCTTTTGGAGACATTTCTGTTTCAAAAGAAAGAGTATCACCCTCACGTAGTTCGTTGAATTGAACTCCAACTAAAGAGTTAGTGTGAAAGAATAAATCCTTTTCTTGGCCTTCAACAGCAATGAAACCGAAACCTTTGTCGGTTAAAGCTTTTATAACACCAGTCATAATTTATATACTTAGTTTGTAAGATCGCAATTTGATAATAAAGATTTTAAAAATCGACCACTTTTTTTTGATGATTATTGTTGCCTAAACATTTTGACACATAAAAATAAATACGTCAAGCATTTAGAGCTTATTGCTAGTTTAATGGGTACCGGAAGGATGAACGCTAGTTAAAGCGTGAGGCGATAAAAAGACCGAAATAATGTGTTAAAAGCATAACTAATCCGGCAATTGAAACGTGTTCCAGGATAGTTGATAGGGGTTTTACCTTGGTATCTTTTGCTAATTGGTAACTCTGAGTTATTAATATGAGGGCTCCCCAAGCAACTGCTGTCCAAATTGCCGTTTTCATCGGTAGTAATAAGACTGGGATTAAAAAGGTGGAGGCGAGAATTAGTTTAAATAGGAAAGTTGCTATTGTTGCTTGCCATACTTCTTTGTGCGTAAAGTTTCCTTCTGATTCTTTAGCAATGTGAACACCTAGAGCATCGGAAAATGAATCGGCAACGGCAATGGTAAGAATTCCTCCAACAACTGCTAATTCTGAACCAGTACTTGATTGTAGGCCAATCATTAGGCCTAGGGTAGTAATAGTAGCTGAAGTCATTCCAAAACCCATCCCCACTTTTAAAAAACTTTTCATAGCGCGTCTCAAATATTTAATTAATTTTTTTATCTTTCTCCATCTTCTCTATTTTCTTGGTTTTCTTTATTTACTTTGTCTTCTCCGTCTTTTTTATCTTCTCTATCTTCTTTATTTTTATCCTCTCTATCTTTTTCGTCATTTTCCTCGGAATCATGATTATATTTTTTTATTTTTTCCTTAGCTTCATTTATTTTTTCGGCAACCTGCTCATTTTCAACAATATTAACATTTTTTTCAATTTCTTCCAAGAC
>CAIOGK010000113.1 GCA_903857815.1 Candidatus Falkowiibacteriota bacterium | reverse complement strand
TTTTGGTTAATTATAATAATCAGTCAATTAAATTTATCGGTCAAGTTTGCGAAGAGGCGGATATTGATTATAAAAATAGGCGCTTAACAATTTGTGCTGGTAGTCGAGTTCTTATAACTACTAATTTATATCCAGAGTATAATTATGGCGATTATTTAATAATAAGTGGATTATTAAAAGCCCCAGAAAAGTTTAACGGCTTTGATTATGGTCGTTATCTGGCTCGCTATGATATTTATTCAATAATGTATTATCCAAAAATTAGTCTGGAAGAAGGCAGTCTCTCAAACCAACAAAAAATTTATTTAGCCCTTTTAAAGTTTAAATGGAGATTAAAATTAATTATAGATAAGTCTTTGCCGGAGCCAGAGGCTGGCTTAGCGGAGGCCCTACTTTTAGGTTATCGCAGGACGATAAGTGATGACGATGCAACCGCTTTTTCCCGTACGGGGCTTAGCCATTTGATCGCAATTTCTGGTTCTCATATTACTATTTTAAGCACTATGATTTTAGGTTCGATGTTATTTTTGGGGCTTAAACGTCATCATGCTTTGCAAATTGTTTTTGTTTTTTTATTCTTTTATCCGCTGATTACTGGGCTTAGTGCTTCGGCGGTTAGGTCGGCAATTATGGGTGGATTAGTTTTTATCGCTTCATATTATGGTCGCTTGGCAACTATTATTAAAGCTTTAACATTTTCAGCAGCGCTCATGTTGATTATTAATCCGCGTTTGATGAGAGATGATATTGGTTTCCAGCTTTCTTTTGCGGCCGTTTTGGGAATAATTTATATTTATCCCTGTTTCGAAAATTTAAGAAATAAAATTAAAAAGAAATTTTATGGTCGTGTTTGTAGTGTGCTGGTTATTATTTGGGATATATTTAGCTTAACCCTAGCTTGTCAATTAGCAATTACTCCGATTATGCTAATTAATTTTCAGCAATTTTCTGTTATTTCTTTTATTGCTAATCCGGTCGTAATTTGGATATTTCCGTTTCTTATGGCAGCGCTTATTATTCCTTTTATCCCTGCTGCAATTTTTCCAATTTTAGGAGTTTGGATTTTTGCGCCTGCTTACTTTATGCTTAAATATATTTTTATAGTTGCAAGATTATTAGCTGTACCAAGTTGGGCAGCGATTTCAGTTAGTAATTTTGGAAAATTAGATGCCGTAATTTATTATAGTTTATTAATTTGTATCGTTTTTTTTATCAAACAAAAAACTCGCCCTTAAGCGAGTCTTTATGTTTAAAAATCTAAAAAGATTATTTTTTTGCTTTAGCTACTTTTACAACCTTTTTACCAGTTTTTTTAATAGTTGCCGATTCTCCAGCTTTAAGGGCTGGTTTTCTAGGAGTTTTTACGCGTTTAGGCTTAGCCATAGTTCTCATGCAGGAAGTACAAACCTTAGCTTTAACACCTTCAATAACCTTGCTTTGTAGGTTGATATTTTGTCTCTTGAGAGTTTTAATTTTAGAATGAGAACGACTAGCTCCTTTTGTTGAACTGCGTCCACATAAATCACACTTTTTTGCCATATTGGTTTATTTGCTTATTTTAATGGTTTTATTCTAACAACATTTTTAAAAATAATCAAGTTATGTTACAATAACCGTATATGATAGAAATATTTCAAATTATAGTTCTAATATTTTCTGCTGTCATCCATGAGTATCTGCATGGATTTATGGCCCATCGTCTTGGTGATAATACCGCTAAAGATGCTGGTCGTTTAACGATTAATCCCTTGGCTCATCTAGAGTGGTTTGGGTCTTTTTTCTTGCCGTTAATGATGGTTTTATCACAAATGCCATTTTTAATCGCTTGGGCAAAACCAGTTCCATATAATCCTCATAATTTAACCGATAAAAAATACGGAGAAGCAAAAGTAGCTTTGGCGGGTCCATTGGGGAACTTAGCTATTGCTTTTACTTTTGGTTTAATCTTAAAATTTGCTCCTTTTTTAAGTTTAACTTTTTCAGGGTTACTAGGAGTGATAATTTATATAAATTTATTATTAGCCGTCTTTAATCTTTTGCCTTTACCGCCCCTTGATGGCTCTAAAGTATTAGCGACATTTTTACCTATTCATTTGCGTGAAAAATATTTAAACATGGAAAGATTCGGGTTCGTTTTAGTTATTTTAGTAGTAATGTTATTTGGTCAAGTAATTAGTGGTCCAGTTAATTTTTTGTTTAAATTGATTGCGGGGTAAGAAGCGGAAAATATAAAAAATTTTTTTAAATAAAAAGAGACCCGGGTTGTTTAGACTCGGGTCTTTTTACTTGTTTGTTTTTTTTGTTTTTTGATTGCTAATCATTTTTCTTTGCGAATTCTTCAATTCGCGTAATCATGTTTAGGAGTTCTTTCTCTCCTTTGTAAAAAGCATCGTCACTTCCTTTTAAATCGGTTACTTTTCTTCTCAAAGTTAGAGTAATGGTGGTTATTCGACCTAATTCTTCATCCGAATAACTTTTTTGAGCAATAAGCTCAAGTATTTGCAGGAAGGTGCTTAAGCCATGTCCCCAAACAATCTGTTCCTTGTAAACAGAAATAGTAATTAGGCTGGCGATGTATCCGCCGTTAATGCTTGATTTAAGAAAAGCTTTTGTGGCTGTTTGCACGTCTAGATTGCAGATGATAACGAAATCATTAACTGACCAGTTTTCAATATTTTTAGCCATGATTGTATCAACTTCGGCTTGTCTTTTAGCTAGCGCTTCTTCTTCTTTTGCTTTTTTTTCGGCCTCTGTCTTCCGTTGTTTTTCTCGTTCAACGCTTTCTTTCTCTTGATTTTCAAGTCGTTCAATTCTGCTTTGTCTAATTATCCAGATAAAGACTAATGCCGCAATAAGGATAATTAGAATTGCTAATCCGGCTAATAGTTGCCAGAGTTTTATTCCCAGGAAAAGTTCTGTTGTCCAAAATTGAACGAAGGTGCTAATTACGCCGGTGAGAATTAATGCTCCTGCGGAAATGAAGAATGTTTTTTCTTTTTCCGAGGAATCGTTTTGCAGGAACGCATCGTGGTTAAACAGCAGAGTTAGCAGCAGTAAGGCTGTTACTATTGGAATCCAAATCGCTTGGCTTCCGAAATTAGCAACAACTAAACCAATATTGCCGAGAAAAGTTATTAGGAGAATAAATTTTCCCAAGAAACGCAATCTCGAACGTCTGGTAAATTCCAACCAAATGATTTGACCTCGGTCAATGAGGTCAAAGGTGGAGATAATTAGGATTGTGCCCATAATTACCATGGTGGTATGACCGGGATATTCGAGCACTTTAAGACAAGCGGCAATAGACGCTCCAATTACGGAAATCAGAATTCTCTTTGAGCTTTCGTATTCGCCTTCATCTCCTATCATTGACAGGCTGACCGACACCACTAGGACACAGCCTAATGTTAGTAGATTTATCCAGAGAGAAAATTTCTCTCCGAACATCAGAACTAGGGCTATAGGAAGCCCAATAAGGATCACGTTCATAAATCCATTTAGGATTTTTTTTCTTAAATCACTCATGATTATTAATTTTTAAAGAACCGATTTTTTTAGCTCCTGTAATAGAGCATAGCCTTGTACGGCTTTTAAGTGCCAATCGCTTAGCGCACTATGACGATATTATATCATAAATAGTTATTTTTGTCAATAATAAAACCCGAATCTTGTTAGATTCGGGTTTCTTTTGTTTATTTTTAGCAAAAATTTGCTAGTTTGATTATTGCGCGGCAAATTCTATGCCGTATTTGCCCCACCAACTGGAACGGTAATTGTTTTGGTCGGCATACCCATCAAAACCTTGGGTATCACTAACCATGAAAACAACTCGGTACTGGCCAGTCGATTCGCTATCTGGAGGTATTACCAGGTAGTAATAATCTCTTGAAAATTGCCATCTTTTCAAGCGCATTGGAGTGGAAATTACCGAACCATCTTTTTTGAAACTAGTTAGAAAGCAATAAGCTTTTTCCGGATCCATTTTTTGTTCAGAAGAGAACTTGAAATAAATAAAGATCAGGCTCCTTAATTCCCTAGTAGAGGTATCAGTCATAACTTTATTTTCCATACGGAAAATGTTGTTATTGTAGTCCTTGTCCCCAACTTTTCCTGGAGTTCCGCTAACTCTAACAAAGAAGAAAAATTCTTCTCCCATTTTATTGGCGTCTGTTAACTGGCCAAATGAAATGCGGTATAAACCTATTTCTGGAAATTTGTGAGCGATTTGATCCCCGAAATAAGACGTGTAGCGTCCAATCGGATTGTACCCTGAAGACTCTTGAAAGAGTATCATGATATCGGTCTTAATCATCTCAATTTTCCAAGCGCCGTTGGCCGGTAAACCGAATTGATCAACCGCCCACATTAATGAATTGACGTCGCGAGGAAACCAGACAGTATCGCCTAAAGCAACTTCGGTGTTAGTAGTCGCGGATTTTAATCCGTCTTGAGAGGGGAGAGCAGAAGCAAAAATTTTTACTTTTTCGCTCGGAGCTGGGATTTCGTCTTCCTTTGTGCAAGACATTATTGACGCTAAAAGAGCGACGATGATTCCAACTTTAAAAAGAATCCATAAAAACTTTACGTGAGAAACTTGAACTGGTGTTTTCATTGTTAATGATTTTTTTTGATTAAGTAACTTATTTTAAATGTACGATTTTTCTGTGCTCACTATATCATAAATATACATTTATGTCAATATGTAAAGCTGCGATGTTAAGAAGGTGGTTTAGCATGTACATAAATGGGCTGAATTTGCATTAATCCTTCTTGACTTATGTTTTATATTTTGTTAAATTAAATTAGTATAAAAAAATCACATGTCCTGACTACCCAGGATTATTTTAATATTTAAAATTTAGTAATAAGCAAAGTTCGCCAGGCATCCGTCTAGTAGGCGGACCGTAACTGAAAATTATGCCAACTATAAATCAATTGGTTAAGCAGGGAAGAAAGAAAACAAAGGTTAGAAAGAACGCGATTGCTCTTCATCTTAGTCTCGATTCTTTGCACCGCAAAAAGAAAGAAACTGCTAAAGGCGCTCCATTTAAACAAGGCGTTTGTTTAAAGGTAACTACCACTACTCCTAAGAAACCGAATTCCGCGTTACGTAAAATTTGTCGTGTTCGTTTATCTAATGGAATGGAAGTAACCGCTTATATCCCAGGTATGGGTCATAATTTACAAGAGCATTCCATTGTTTTAGTAAAGGGTGGAAAAACTAAAGATCTTCCTGGTGTTCGCTATAAAGTTGTTCGTGGTGTTTATGATGCTTCTGGTGTAGAAGCAAGACGAAAGAGCCGTAGTTCTTATGGTGCTAAAAAACCTAAAGCGGCTACTAAATAATCAAATAAATAATTTTAATAAATAAGTTAAAATAAGACGCGATTTTAGATAGCTGCTAAAAGCTCGCGGCCATACAAATATGAGAGGAAAACCAGCTCCAAAGAGAACAATTGAAGGTGATTCTAAATATAACGATAAAAATATCGCTAAATTTATTAATTACGTCATGGAAAGAGGAAAGAAGAGCGTTGCCGAAAGTATCGTCTATCGCGCTTTTGATATTTTAAAAGATAAAACCAAACAAGACCCACGTCATATTTTCAATAAGGCAATTAAAAAAGTTTCTCCGCTTGTTGAAGTTAGAGGTAAAAGAGTTGGTGGCGCTAATTATCAAGTTCCTTTTCAGGTTCGTGGTGAAAGAAGATATTTCTTAGGCTGTAATTGGATTATTAAAGCTGCTAATGACCGCAAAGGTCGTTCTACTGCTGAAAAGCTTGCTACAGAGATTTTAGACGCATCTAATGGCGAAGGAACAGCTGTTAAGAAGAGGGAAGCAGTTCATAAGATGGCTGAGGCTAACAAGGCTTTCGCTCATTTCTCAAGATAAGCGTAATTTAGCTCCTTACATAAATAAAAATTAAAATAAATTTAAAATATGGCCCGTGATTATTCTCTAGAAAACATTAGAAATATTGGTATTATGGCGCACATCGACGCCGGAAAAACTACTTTTACCGAGCGCGTTTTGTTTTATACTGGTAAAAAGCATAAAATCGGTGAAGTACATGAAGGCGCTGCAGAAATGGATTGGATGGAACAGGAAAAAGAAAGAGGTATTACTATTACTTCCGCGGCTACTACTTGTTTTTGGAAACATAACAAAATTAATATTATTGATACTCCTGGCCACGTTGACTTTACGGTTGAAGTTGAACGTTCTTTACGCGTTTTAGATGGTGCGATTGCCGTCTTTGACGGTCAAGCTGGTGTTGAGCCACAATCCGAAACTGTATGGCGCCAAGCTGATAAATATAATGTCCCTCGTCTTTGCTTTGTAAATAAAATGGATAAGATGGGCGCCGATTTTTACATGAGTCTTGATTCTATTAAAACTAGATTAAATCAAAAAGCAGTTGCTATTCAATTACCAATTGGCGCTGAGGATAATTTAAAAGGTGTAATTGATGTTTTAACTAAAAAAGCTTATCAATTTTCTGGTCATTTTGGCGTTAATATTGAAGAAATCGCAATTCCTGAAGATATGAAAGCTAAAGTTGACACTTTTCATGCTGAATTAATTGAAAAGGCGGTTGAATGCGATGAAGCGACCATGGAAAAATATTTAAATGGCCAAGAAGTTAGCCCCGAAGAAGTTAAGGCTGCTATTCGTAAGGGGGTTATTGCTAATGCTATTTATCCAGTTTTATGCGGTACGGCTTTGCAAAATATTGGCGTTCAATTAGCGCTTGATGCTGTTAACGATTATTTACCATCTCCTTTAGACGTTCCTCAAGTTGAGGCAACCGACGTGCGCGATATTGAAAAGAAAATCCCTGTTAATGCCGATGATAGCAAGCCATTTATTGGTTTAGCGTTTAAGATCGCGACCGATCCTTTTGTCGGTAAACTTTGTTTCGTTCGTGTTTATCAAGGTGTTTTAACATCAGGTTCTTATATTGTTAATTCTTCAACTGGAAATAAAGAGAGAATCAGTCGTTTAGTTCGTATGCATGCTAATCACCGTGAAGAAATTAAAGAAATTTATGCCGGTGATATTGCGGCGGTTATTGGTTTAAAAAATACTACTACCGGTAATACTTTATGTGCTGAAGATGATCCAGTTTTACTTGAATCGATTACTTTCCCAGAACCGGTTATTAAGATTGCCGTTGAACCTAAGACTAAAGCTGATCAAGAAAAGATGGGTGTTGCTTTAGCTCGTTTAGCTGAAGAAGATCCAACTTTTAGAGTTGCAACTGATGAAGAAACCAACCAGATTTTAATTGCTGGTATGGGGGAATTGCATTTGGAAATTATTGTTGACCGTATGAAGCGTGAGTTCGGCGTTGAAGCTAACGTCGGTAAGCCACAAGTTTCATATCGTGAAACTATTACTAGAGTTGCGGAAGCGGAACATAAATATGTAAAACAGTCTGGTGGTCGTGGTCAATATGGTCACTGCTCATTAAGAGTTGAGCCCCAAGAAACTGGGAAAGGATTTGAATTTGTTGACGAAGTTAAGGGTGGAGTTATTCCACGTGAATATATTCCAGCGATTGAAAAGGGTGTTAAGGAGGCCTTAAACAGTGGCGTTCTAGCTGGTTATCCAATGGTTGATGTTAAAGCAGCAGTTTTCTATGGTTCGTATCATGAAGTTGATTCTTCCGAAATTGCCTTTAAAATGGCCGCTATATTTGCCTTTAAAGATGCCTGTCAGAAAGCGGGTCCAGTTTTACTTGAACCGATGATGAAAGTTGAAGTTACTACTCCAGAAGAATACATGGGAAATATTATTGGTGATTTAAGTAGTAAGCGCGGTCAGATTGAAGAAATGTCCGACCGAGCGAATATTAAAGTTGTTAAAGCAAAAGTTCCTTTAGCAGAAATGTTTGGCTACTCTACTTCATTAAGATCTATGAGCCAAGGTCGCGCTAACTATGTTATGGAATTTGCTAACTACGCCGAAGTTCCAAAAAATATTCTTGAAACTTTGAAAGAAAAAAATGGTAAGTAATTTGTAAATAAGTTGAGCAAAAAATAATTACCAAATTAATCAATAAAAATATGTCAGAGCAATTTAAAAAAATTATTGAATTAATAAAAAAGACGGGCGACAAAGTAATCGTTTTTGACGATAATAATCCAGATAGTTCTTATGTGGTTATGGACTTTGACCGTTATGCAAAAAGTATTGGCGAACCTGAAAAAAAACCTGATATTACTGTTAAAAAAGAGATAAGTGAAAATTTGACAGGAGAAGATTTAACTGATAAAATTAATCGCGAAATCTCGATGTGGAAGAATCAAGAAAATGCGCCTGTATTGTCAGAGGAAGATAAGGCTAAAAATAATTGGCGTATCCCTCCGGCAGTTAAAAACAATGCGCATAATATCGAGTAGTTTTTTATTAAAAAATTTTT
>CAIOGK010000112.1 GCA_903857815.1 Candidatus Falkowiibacteriota bacterium | reverse complement strand
TTATTTTTATACCAGAGGCGGGTATATATTCTTATATGCGAGGTCTTTCTATTTTAGGAGATGCTATTAAAAAAAGAGGTGGTAAAATTTTAGTTACTCATGATACCGGACAAATGTTGCGCAGTCCAATTATGGCTATGCATAGATTCTCGGCTGAACTTTCTAAAAAAGAAAAGTTAAAGATTAATAAAATTAATAATAAATACTTCAAAATTGCGCAACGAAAATATAAATTTTCAACAATTGAACTTTCAGACTTTATAGATGATAATATTATGGCCGAAATTGATAAACTCGTTGATGTTCCAAGCGAGGATTTAGAAAAGATAATGTTTAAAGAATTTGCTGTAGGGAAAATCGCTCAATACGATTTTATACTTGAAACAAAAACCCCCTATTCTTTAGATATTTCTAATGAACAAAAAGAATTATATTTAGCATATATAAAAAATACCGCGTTAACTGTTGCCATCACTAATCGTATTTGTTTGCATTTTCAACCATCTGTTATAATGACATTTAATGATTATGCTCAATGCCAGGCAGTTCGTTATAGCGCCGAATCAAATAATGTTCCACGGATGGCGCTAACTTACCCAGTACATTTTGGGATAGATGCATCAAGATTTTTAATTGGGAATTTAGCAATTGGTTATTCTCTTTATCCTCATTGCCAAAAATGGAATATTTTTAAACATATTCCCATAAGACCAGAGTCAATAGAGCAGTGTTGGGCTGATAGTGTTTTCCGTCTTTTTGGTCCCGGCGGATCACACATATTTTCGAATAAAAAAAATGGCGATCCGGCATCTATTTTTGATAAATTAAAATTAAGTCATACAAAGAAAACAATCATAGTTTATACCAGCAGTAGTGACGAGCGTTTAGGTGTAGATATTTTGATGAAAACATGGAAAGAAGGAGCGCCTATTATTGATGCTTTTCCCAACCAAGCATCCTGGTTAGTTATGTTGCGCGACTATGCGTTAAGCAGAGAAGACATTCAAATTATAGTGAGAATTCATCCTCGCGAAGGTTCTAGGCAATTTGGTTTTGATTCATTATATTTAAAACATCTAAAATCTTTATTTACAGAAAATACTAAGAATTTTTATATTATTTGGCCTGATGATCAAATTTCAAGTTATGACTTAATGGAATTAGCAGATTTATGTCTCGTTTCTTGGTCAACAGTCGGCCAGGAGGCGGCTAGGTTGGGGATTCCCGTTCTTGCTTATGCTGGCAACATGACTTATCCAGATGATGATTTTATACAAGTAGCCATTACGCAGGAAGAGTATAAGAAAAAATTAGATTTAATGATTAATTTCGAGTTTACCTGGGAACATTTAGTGAAAGCTATTAGATTTTATCATTGGCGTACATTTATCCCATCATTAGATTTGAGTGAGACAGTTCCGATGGATTCTGAAGATAATAGTATTTGGCCGAAAGCTCCAGGCTCTAAAGTTAATATAATAAACGATATTTTGTCTGGTAAACAGGATTTAATAGAGTATAATATAAAGCAATGGCAGGATTCTTTGCCGCTAGATGCGGAATTTCAAGAAGCGGAAGCCATGCGGCAGGGAATTCGTTATTTTTTAGATAAGATATTTTATCCGCCGGCTACTTATGGAGAAAATATAGATAAATTATTATATATCTCAGGAAAAATTTGGCGTAAATATCTCCGTCGCTATTGGTATAATTTAATTAACAAACATTATCCGCCAATTAAAAAATCTGAGTATGCATTTATCGATTATACTTTAGAATTTATTACTGATACCTCGCGTTTAGAGGAATTATGCCAAAAAACTAAACAGAATAAAAAGTTGCGGATTATTATGGCCGATGGTTTGTCCGCGGTATTAATTCATAAAGGTAAAACATTGCGTCGTATGTCACCGGTTGTTGTCAGATTGTCTAGATTATATGAGGATAGTTTAAAAAACAATTAAATTTATATTATGAAATTGAATCTATTGTTTTCGCAACAAAAACAGAAATTTATTGATGAAAGTAACAATCGCGAAGATAGAGAAGTTGTTAAATTTTTGAATACGTTAGCAAAAGATAAACCATGGAAATATTTGGAGGTCGGTTCTGGTTTAGGGAGGTTTTCTCTTAAAGTTAAAAATCTCTTTCAAAATATTAATATTGAATGTTTTGAAATTAATCCTGATTTAGCTAAAATTACATCGGATAAAGGCCTGAAAACAACGGTTGGTAATGCAATCGATATGTCATATCCTGATGAAAGCTTTGATGTTGTTCATTGTTCCCATGTTATTGAGCATTTTAAATATCCAGAAGTAACTGAATTATTAGATCAATTAATGCGAGTGACTAAAACTTCGGGTTATATAATTATTAGAAGCCCTTTATGGTATCCAGGTTTTTATTTAGACATTGATCATATTCGCCCTTATCCCCCAGAAACCATTTTGAGTTATTTTAAAAATAAACAACAGCAAAAAATTGGCACAGGAAATCTTGAAATTATTAATTGTTGGTATAGAAGGGAAAATTATAAAATTTTTAATATCGGATCTTCCAAAATAAAATATTTTTTTAATGCCTTACTAGCTTTTTCTTGGACATATATTAAGTTTCCGTTTTCGAAAAAGAATGGCTATGTTTTAATATTAAGAAAAATTAATTAATATGATTTTAGCCCCAGTAGCTTTGTTTGTTTATAATCGTCTTGAACATACAAAAAAAACAATCGAAGCTTTACAAAAAAATGAATTAGCTATTAATAGCGACTTAGTTATTTTTTCTGATGGATTTAAAAATTCACCAGAGAGCAAGAGTAGCGTTTTAGTTGTTCGAGAATATTTAAAAACCATTTCTGGTTTTAAAAGTATAAAAATTATTGAACGTTTAGAAAATTTGGGGTTAGCTAATTCGATTATTAATGGAGTTACAGAAATTGTTAATCAATCCGGTAAGATAATTGTTTTAGAAGATGATCTTATTACATCTCCTTATTTTTTAAGGTACATGAATGAAGCTTTAGATTTATATGAAAATCAAGAAGAAGTAATTAGTATTCATGGCTATATATATCCCGTGAAACATCAATTACCAGAAACCTTTTTTATTAAAGGAGCAGACTGTTGGGGTTGGGCTACCTGGAAAAGGGGTTGGGATTTATTTGAAGCAGATGGTCAGAAATTGTTAAGTGAGCTTATTGCAAAAAAATTGACTAGAGAATTTGATCTTGGTGGATATCCATATACTCAGATGCTAAGAGGGCAAATTAAAGGATTTAATAATTCTTGGGCTGTTCGTTGGTATGCCTCTGCTTTTTTAAAAAATAAATTAACACTTTATCCCGGCTATTCCTTGGTTTCTAATTGTGGTTTTGATAATAGCGGAACGCACACTGGAAGGATGACTGCTTTTTTTACTGAAATTTATAATAAGCCGGTTATAGTTGCTAAAATATCAGTTATTGAAAATAGTGAGGTTAGGTTAATAGTCGCTAGATTTTTTAAAACTCTGTATTTAAGATTATTTATTATTTTTGTTAGATACAAATTTTATTTAAAAATATTTAAAAGAATATGTCTAAAAGCCCTGAATCGTTAGATAACCCATTTTTAAATGATAATAGACTCTATGATTTTAGAAATGAGGATTTTTATATTCGTGAAGAGTTCCCAATAATTAATAATTGGATAAAAAATAAAACGAAGAACATTGATTTGGGATGTGGTAATGGTTCTTTAATGAAATATTTAAAAGAACAGAAAAATATTGAAATTGAAGGAATAGAAATTTCACAATCTGGAGTCGATTTTTGTTTGAAAAATGAATTAATAGCTAAACGAGGAGAAATTGATAAGCAGGAAACTTATAATTGTTTTTCTAATCAACAATTTGATTACGCAATTTGCAATGTAACATTGCAAATGCTTTTGTTTCCCGAAATTTTTATAAAGGAAATGACTCGTATTTCAAAATACCAGATAATTTCTTTTCCCAATTTCGCTTATTTTGAAAATCGTTTAGATTTATTATTTAATGGAGTGATGCCGCGTCCGATGTTGCATAAATATAGTTGGTTTAATACTGGCCATATCCATCAATTAAGTATTAAAGATTTTAAAAGTTTTTGTAAAAAAAATGGATTACAGATAATTAAGCGTGAAGATTTTGGTTGTTTTAGCTTTATTTCTCGTTGGTTCTGGCCAAACTTTTTTTCTAAAGAATCAATTTTTTTATGTAAAAAATATGATATATAACTTTTGTACTTTATTTGATAGAAATTATGCCTATCAGGGAATTGCTCTTTATAATTCTTTATTAGAAAATTATTCTGATTGGCAAATTTTTATTCTTTGTTTGGATGAAGAGACGTATAGTTTGCTTACAAAATTAAAATTAGAAAAAGCACGATTAATAAAGCTCTCCGATATTGAGGATGAAAAATTATTAAAAGCTAAATCCAATCGTTCTAAAGGAGAGTATTGTTGGACTTTAGCCTCTGTATTTACTTATTATTTACTTAAAAAGCATCCAGAATTAGAAAATATTGCTTATTTAGATAGCGATATTTATTTTTATTCTTCTCCAGCACCCATTTATGAAGAATTAGCCAATGATTCAGTATTGATTATTAAACACAATTACCCCAAGCAGTTGCAGTATTTAGAAAAAAATGGAATTTACAATGTTGCTATGGTTATTTTCAAAAATAATCCAGAAGGACTTTCTTGTTTAAAGTGGTGGCAGGATGAAGTTTTAAAATGGTGTTATAATAAATGTGAGGACGGTAAATTTGGTGATCAAGCTTATTTAGATGATTGGACAACAAGATTTAAGGGGGTTCATGTGCTCAATCATGTAGGTGGCGATGTTGCTCCCTGGAATTTAGGAAAATATGAGATTAGTGTTGAAAATGAAAAAATTAAGATTAACAACCAGGATTTAATTTTTTTCCATTTTCATACCTTCAAAATAATTTCTGAAAATAAATTTCAACTCCATTCTTCTTTCTATTCTTTTAACAAAAAGATTGAGGGGTGGATTTATAGCCCGTACATTAAAGAAATAAAAGATATTATTAAAAAAACAAAAGAAGTTGATGCCGCATTTAATTATGGCTATCGAACAGGGGAAAGCATCTTGGATATGTTAAAACAAAAAGCTAAAAAATTATTAGTCATTATTTATTTTTCTCATAAAAAATATGGCTCAAGTGAAAAAAACAAAGAATAAGATAAAACTTCCTAAAATAAAAGTTAAAAATTCCGGTATGATTAATTTACAGTTTTATGATGATTTTCCAGATGGTAATTTGGTGATTGGCGAATCTTTAAAAAATATTCCTTTTTCAATTAAACGTTTTTATTTTATAAATAATTTATATAATAAAACGGCTAATCGCGGTTTGCATGCTCATAAAAAATTAGAGCAGATTATTTTTTGTGTTAACGGATCATTCCTACTCGGTCTTGATGATGGAAATACAAAACAAAAAATTAAAATGGATAGCCCTTACTATGGCGTTAGGCTTGGTCCGCTTCTTTGGCATACAATGTCTAACTTTTCTGCGGACTGTGTTATTCTTGTTCTCGCTGCAGATTACTATAAGGAAAGTGATTATATAAGGAATTACGAAGATTTTAAAAAATTTATTAAAAAATAATATGAATATTCCTTTTACTGAATTAAATAGAGAGTGGAATTATTTTGAAGACGATTTTTTAAACGCATTTAAAGAATTCGGTAGGGCCGGAGTTTATGTTTTAGGAAAAGTAACGGAAAATTTTGAAAATAATTTTGCTACGTACCACGGTTATAGGTATGCTGTCGCCGTTTCTACCGGGTTGGCCGCTTTAGAAGTTGCTTTATTATCTGCCGGAGTTAAAACTGGCGATGAAGTAATTACTGTTTCGAATAGTGCCGTTGCGACCAGTTTAGCAATTTCTAATCTTGGGGCTCGCCCGGTATTTTGTGATATAAAAGATGATTTTTTAATTGATGAAAATAAAATTGAAAACTTGATTACCGAAAAAACACGAGTAATATTGCCGGTACATCTATTTGGTCAAATTTGTAATATGGACGCAATTAATAAAATTGCTGCTGAGCATAATTTAATTGTCGTTGAAGATGCTTGCCAGGCACATGGGGCTAATTATCAAGGAGAGGCAGCGGTTAACATCAAAGCTTTTAGTTTTTATCCAACAAAAAATCTTGGGGCTTTAGGCGAGGGGGGATTAATTTTAACAAATGATGAAAAGGTGCGTGATTTTTCTATCGCTTATCGTAATTATGGACAACAGGGAAGATATAACCATGTTATAAAAGGAAGTAATTATCGCGCCGATGCCTTGCAGTGTGTTTTGTTAGATTTAAAATTAAAGAAATTACCCGATTTTATTAATACGCGACGCAAGATTGCTCAAAAATATATTAATGAATTAAGCAATATTCCCCAATTAGTTTTACCGGAATTTTTAGAAAATGGTTCTTATCACTTATTTGTGGCTCGAGTTTTAAATAATAAGAGGGATAGTTTAAAAGAATATTTAAATACTAAAGGGATAGAGACTTTAATACATTACCCGACTACCATTAACCACCAGCCATGTTATG
>CAIOGK010000111.1 GCA_903857815.1 Candidatus Falkowiibacteriota bacterium | reverse complement strand
AGTTTCCGTACCCTTTATCCTCGAAAATCATCTGATTATGTACAAAAAATATGCTAGGTAACTTTTGGGTGATTCTGTGATAGAACCCCCAAATGGAATTACGCTACCATCAAGTGCTCTCAAGTCATTTAGAATTATTAGCTCCGGCTGGCAATACTTTAAAAATGAAAACCGCTTTCGCCTATGGGGCGGATGCGGTTTATTTGGGTATTCCAGATTTTTCTTTACGGGTAAGAATTAATGATTTTGATTTGAAGGGAATTAAAGAGGCGGTTTTATATGCTCATAAACGTGGCAGGAAAGTCTATGTAACGGCTAATATTTTTGCTCATAACATTCATTTAAAAAGTTTTGTTGTCTATTTAAAGAAACTAAAAACGGTTGGAATTGATGCTGTTATTGTTTCTGACCCGGGAATTTTGAGTTTAGTAAAAAATAATTGGCCTAAAGCTGAAATTCATCTCTCAACTCAAGCTAACTGTACTAATTTAGAAGCGGCGAAATTTTGGTTGAAGCAGGGGGTTACAAGAATAGTTTTAGGAAGAGAAGTTACCTTAAAAGAAATAAAAGAAATTCATCGTGTTTTGCCGAAACTTGAACTAGAGTATTTTATCCATGGGGCGATGTGTATGGCCTATTCCGGCCGTTGTTTTTTATCTAAGTTATTTATTAATCGTAGCGGTAATTTGGGTGATTGCGCTCAACCCTGTCGTTGGCAATATGATGTTAATCGCTATACGCTTAAAGCTAAGGGTCATGAAGAAGAGCTTGAATTAGTTGAAGAACAACATGGCGCTTATTTATTAAATTCACAGGATTTGTGTTTGATAAAAAACTTAGCGGATTTAATTAAAGCGGGAGTTTCCAGCTTTAAAATTGAAGGTCGCGCTAAGAGTGTATATTATCAGGCGACTGTTTGTGGCGCTTATCGCCGTGCGCTTGATTTAATTGCTAAAAAAACTCCAGCCGTTAAATTAAATAAAGAGCTCGACTTTCTTTATAAAGAATTGGAAACAAAATTAGTTCATCGTGGTTATACGACCGGATTTTTATTGGAAGAAAAGGCGGGTCAAAATATTGTTGACTCCCATAACAAAAGTAATTGGGAATTTTGCGGACAGGCTATAAAAAATGAAATATTAGCTAACAATAAAATACGACTTATTTTTCAGGTCCATAACACTATTAAATTAGACGATGAACTTGAGATTATTGGCCTAAATTATGATATAATAAGCTTGAAATTAAAGAAACTTTTTAATGCAAGCACGGGTGAGGAAATTTCAGAAGCCCATGGCGGTGGTGGTGGACAAAAATGTTTTGTTGAATTGGACGGAAAATTAAAATTACCAGAATTCGCAGTTTTAAGAAGAAAATTAATTGATTCAATAAGTGCATAATAAATATTTATGATTTCATATTTGCGCGGAACTATTATTGCTAAATCATTTAATTATTTTATTCTCGATGTTAATGATATCGGTTATAGTATTTTTGCTGGTGAAAGTTTTTTAAATGAAATTGTTACGGGCTCGCCTTTAGAAGTATTTACTCATCATCATGTTCGCGAAGAAGCATCGGATCTCTATGGCTTCAAAAGTTTAGATGAATTAGATCTTTTTGAATTATTAATTAGCGTTTCCGGTGTGGGGCCAAAATCAGCACTGGGCGTTTTAGCAATCGCTTCCGCAAACGATATCAAAGAGTCGATTATTAGAGGTGACGCTGATTTGTTAACTAAGGTTTCTGGAATTGGTAAAAAAACCGCTGAACGTTTAGTTTTGGAGCTTAAAACAAAAATTATAAAAATATCATCCGCTACCGGTATTAGTGCTGGTTCATTCTTAGCATCGGGGGATGAATTAGATGCACTTATGTCGCTAGGGTATTCTTTAAGTGAAGCTCGAGGAGCCTTATCTACAGTTGATTCATCCTTAAAAGATACGGGCGAAAGAGTTAAACAAGCCTTAAAAATAATGAAAAAGTAATGCTTTACAAGCAGTCGTTTTTTGGATAGGATAAAAGAAAAGAACTATATGGCTATTAATGAAAAAAGAACAATAACTAAACAATCAGTCGATTTTCCAGCTTGGTATCAGGATGTTGTAAGAGAAGCGGAATTAGCTGAATCTTCTGAGGTAAGGGGTTGCGGAATTGTTAGGCCGTATGGCTTAAAAATTTGGGAACTCATTAAGGCTGAGTTAAGCCGTCGCCTTGAAGATGATGGTGTTGAAAATGTATACTTTCCAATTTTTGTGCCTTTGGAAAATCTAGAAGCTGAAAAAGATCATGTTGAAGGTTTTGCTCCAGAGCTAGCCATAGTTACTCACGCTGGCGGAGAAGAATTAACTAATAAATTAGCCATCCGCCCCACTAGCGAAGCCGCGATGTATAAAACCTATGCTAAATGGATACAGAGCTATAAGGATTTACCACTTCGTCTTAATCAATGGGCTAATGTCGTGCGTTGGGAAAAAAGACCCCGCGCTTTCTTGCGCTGGAGTGAATTTTTATGGCAAGAAGGACACACTGCCTTTGCTACTGAAGAAGAGGCAAGAGAAGAAGTTATTAAAATGCTCGGTATATATCAAGACGTTTATACTTTTATGGCTATCCCAACTTTCACTGGGAAAAAATCTGAAAGTGAAAAATTTGCCGGCGCTGTTATGACGACAACAACCGAAGTGATGGCCAAAGACGGCAAGGCTATTCAAGGTGCAACTAGCCATTATTTAGGAACAAATTTTGCTGAGGTTTTTGGTGTTAATTATCTTGGCTCAGATGGCGCTTCACATTTAGTTCATCAGAATAGTTGGGGATTATCTTGGCGCTCTGTTGGCGCGGTTGTAATGGTTCATGGTGACGATAACGGTTTGCGCTTGCCACCAAACATTGCCCCTATTCAAATAATAATAGTGCCAATTTATAAAGATGAGTCACGCGATCAGGTTCTATCTTTTTGTAATAAAATAAAAGACGATTTAAAAGTTGATTACAGAGTTAAAGTTGATGAACGTGAAGGTCAAACTCCAGGTTTTAAATTTAATCATTGGGAAGTTCGTGGCGTACCGGTTCGTTTGGAAATTGGGTTGAAAGAAGTGGCAGAAGGGAAGGTTACTTTATTTCGTCGTGATAATGGCGCTAAAGAAGCTATTATGATTCCCGAATTAAAAAATTCTCTGAAAGCTATAATGCTGGATATTCATAATAGTCTATATAGTCAAGCGGCTGATTTTGCTAGTGCGCATGTTAATAGAATTGAGAGTTGGGATGAAATAGAAAATCAGGTTGGCTGGTTTGAGGCTAGTTGGAGCGAGGACGTTGATAGCGAAAAAAAGCTTAAAGAAAAATTTGGCATAGTTTCTCGTGTTTTATTGTCCGAAAAAGAAGGAGTAAAACCAAAAAATGATAAATGTTTCATTACGGGCAAACCATCCAAACATGATTGGCTATTCGCTAAATGTTATTAAAATTATTTTGTAAGTTTTTTTATGTTCAATAAATTTTTAGGAAGATTTAGTCATGATTTAGGCATAGACTTAGGTACTAGAAATACCCTGGTTTATCTTAGCGATAAAGGGTTGGTAATTAATGAACCGAGCGTGGTTGCTATTAATAAAAGAACTAACGAAATTTTAGAAGTTGGTGAAGCGGCCAAAAAAATGGTTGGTAAAACTCCAGGACATATCGAAGCAATTAAGCCTTTAGTTGATGGGGTAATCTCTGATTTTGAAGTAACGGAAAAAATGTTGAAATATTTTATTGGTAAAGTTCATAATGATAATTTTGCCTTGATTTCGCGACCGCGAGTCGTAATTGGTATTCCGCTTGACTTGACTGAAGTGGAAAAGAAGGCGGTTGAAGATGCTGCTAAATCTGCCGGGGCACGTAAAGTTTATTTAATTGAAGAGGCGATGGCGGCGGCTATCGGAGCAAGATTACCGGTAGTCGATGCAACTGCAACTATGATTGTTGATATTGGCGGAGGAACAACGGAAATTGCGGTTATATCTTTAGGCGGCGTCGTAACCTGGAAATCTTTGAAAGCGGCCGGTAATGAATTTGATAGTAATATTATTGATTATATTCGAGAAGAATTTAATATTTTAATTGGCGAACAATTAGCCGAAAGTATTAAAATTGGAATTGGGTCCGCCGTTCCTTTAGATGAACCTAAGGAAATGGAAGTTCGTGGTCGCGATTTGTTAACTGGCTTGCCTAAAGCAATTATGATAAATGATAAACAGATAAGAGAGGCTATTGGAAGAACTGTTGGAAAAATTATTGAGACCATTAAAACTATCTTAGAAACAACTCCACCAGAATTAGTTTCTGATATTTATGAGAGAGGTCTTTATTTATCAGGTGGCGGCGCTTTATTACGAGGGCTCGATAAGGCAATTTCTTTAGCTTCTAAAATCCCGGTTAAAATTGTTGACGATCCTTTAACTTGTGTTGCTCGTGGTACCGGATTATTACTTAATAATAAAGAGCTTTTAGAAAAAGTAGTATTACCAACTAGCTCTGATTAATTTGTTGCGTGAATCTACTGTATGATTATAATTAAAAAAAACAATCCGCTTTTTATTTTTACGGTAGTTTTCGGGCTACTGGTTTTTTTACATGTGACCGGAATAATTCGTCCTCTTGAGAATACTTTATTATTTTTAGTTAAGCCAGTCGCTAGTAGATTATATCAGTGGGGATCTAGTTTTAATTCGGCTTATAGTGAACAGAGAGAAAAAGATGCTTTATTGGCCGAGATAGATAGCTTGAAACAAGAAATTGTTGCTAGCGCTATTAGTAGCTCTCATTGGTTAGAAGTAGAAGATGAAAATAAAAAACTACGTAGTCAATTAAACTTTATTTCTAATAATAAATTTAAAGCTGTTTCTGCTAATATTATGGCTCAAGAAGCCTCTTTTTCAGTTTCTGATGGTAGTCGAGATATAATTATTGATAAAGGGGAAAACGATGGTTTGCGTATTGATTTAGGAGTCTTAAGTGAGGAGGGGGTAATTATTGGCAAAGTAATAGAAGCTAATAAAGTTAGTTCTAGAATATGTTTAGTTACTACCCCTGGGTGTCAATTAGCGGCTTCTTTGCAAAATGAAAATAAAACAAAGGGGGTTACCGATGGAAGCCTGGGTCTTACTATAGAGATGAGTTATATCCCTCAATTGGAAAAAATATCTATCGGAGATACCGTTGTTACTTCTGGTTTGGGCGGGAGTATTCCTCGTGGTCTGATTATTGGCAAAGTATCTAATGTAAAAAGTGAGAGCAATGAAGTTTGGCAATCAGCTACTATAGAACCGTTAGTAGATTTTAATGACTTAACGGTTGTCTCGGTAATTATTCCTTAATATGATTAGTAAAATAGGGCAAATAATTTTTTTAATTTTAACTTGTTTATTTTTTTCAATACTGCAGTTTTCTTTTATAAGTTCTTTACCAGGAGCCTTTGCTTATATTAATCTTGGCTTAATTCTAATTATGTTTGTTTTATTTTTCTTTGGCGCTAGATTGGCGGCTTTTTATATTATATTTTTTGGAGTTTTCATGGATATTTTTTCTTTTCAATTTTTTAGTTTTTATCTTATTTCGTTAACGATAGTAGCCATTATATCATATTTAATTTCAGAAAATTGGTTAACCAATAAATCATTATATTCTTTTTGGGTTTTATGTTTAGTGGCGTCTATCACTTATAGTTTAGTTTCTTCGATTATTGTTTTTTTATTTTCTGGGCTACAAGGAGAGTTTAGTGTTTTTAGCGCTTCTTTTTGGCGAGCTTTATTTTATCAATCAATTTGGATTTTATTAGCAGCATCTTTATTTTTTAATATTTTTGTTTCATTGGCAAGAAGATTTAAGACGTCGTTTCTGGAAAAGAAGGGCGTAATATGATATGATAATTATATTATTTTAAAAATATGATTTACGATT
>CAIOGK010000110.1 GCA_903857815.1 Candidatus Falkowiibacteriota bacterium | reverse complement strand
TTTTTGAAAAATTTATTTTCTTTTTTCTATAAAATATAAATAAAGAAAACAATATTATGAATAAAATTAAAACAATTATTTTATTTAATTTTTCATAACCGATTAATTGGTTAACGTTCAAAATGATAGTTTTCAAATAAGTAAAATTTTCGTCTGGTTGATGGATTGTTCTATTCAAAAAATGACCGAAAGCATTGCTAAGTGCTCCATTATAGAAAAAAACATTCATAAGTATCCATTTACTTAATCCAAAAACTATATATCCAGCACTCCAATACAAACAGCTTTTAATTAGATATGAAATTTTTTCTTGTTCTGTAGAAACAATTAATAAAAAGCCAAAAGATACAAGCGGTGCGGACAAGAAATCAAAGTAAGAAGTTAAAATTCCAACAACAAAAAATAATAAAGGTAATTTATTTCTGTCTATTTTTTTAGATAAAAATAAAATAGATGAAATGATACCAATTAAAAAAACCGGAGCAAAATGAATAGATTGGCCCAAATAAAAAAAGTCTACAAATAGCGCAGCAAACAATATAGAAATTAATTTAACGAATTCTCTTTTTTTAAACAGCAAATACAAAAGAAAAATAAAAGATGAATACAGTGAAAAACCAAGTAAATACCTTATTCCCTGATAAGAAGTGAGTGAAAGAAGTGGCTTGATAAAAACAAGATAACCGTGCCAATATCTTTCGTAGCTTGATTTTATAATAGTAGTTTTTGTATATGCTGATTTTAAGTTTTTTATTTGATTAATTTCGTCCACACTAGACAGATATCTTTCATTAAACATCACCGACCTAAAACTATTACTATCTGCTGAATACGCAGTATTTAGCATTATGGCGTCAGTAAAATTATCTAAAACAATTTTTCTTGGATAAACCCCGTAACTTGGATATGTTCCCTCAGACTCTAAAGTAGAGATGGAACTATTTATATTTTTCTCAAAATTTTTATTTTTTAACGACACTGAAAACACTAACAAAAAAATTGCCAAAAAAAGCATTATCAAATACAAAAATATAAATTTAATAAACAATGGATATTTACTCTGTTGCCACATAAAGTTTTTCAGCTACCCTACCTTTAAAATCAAGTTTGCCATTAGCGAATGTTAGAGATTCACAATGAAATGATTTACCGTTTCTACGAATTAAATCTTCAATAACATTTTTGGCTTCAGTGTTTACTTGTTTTAAGATATTACTAGGAATAGCGATATTACCAATTTTGACATTAGTGGCATCAACAAGAACCTTGTCATTACTAACAGAGCCTTTGCCTAAAATATAAATAGGCACTTCAACTGGTGGAATATTATATTTCTGCATTGCTTCTTTAATTTGATCTCTAGAATATCCAAGTCCCATCGCATAAGGCATTGCTTTAGAAACTATCAAAATAGCAGAGCTTTCTATAGTTCCATCATCATGAATTTTAATTTGAACATTTTTAATCGGATAGTTTCTCCATGTTCTATTATTCGAATGGGCAGAAATTTCTTGACTATCCATAGCAAAATTAGCTATTTTTGTTCCCTCCAATCTGAAACTATTTTCATCAGGAGTAACAGCCGGTAGACCGATAATCTGTGTGCCTATTTTTACAATAGCTGCCACTGATTCCTCTTTTGTAACCTTGATACCCAAATCTTTTTGACCAACACCAAAAGATGAGGACCAAGGCATTACTCCAAGATAAGTCAACAATCCAATGGCTATGATTGCTAAAATTAAAATAAATTTAATGATGAATTTGAAAATAAATTTAAGCATGTATTAGATTATATGACTTAAAACAAAAAAATTCTTGTATAGTAAATATTATGTCAGAAAAAACTGATGTTTATTGGTTTGTTTATATCGTTGAATGTAGCGATGGCACTTATTACACTGGCATTAGTAATGATGTTAAAAATCGTATAGAAAAACATAACACTGGCAAAGGCGCCGCTTACACTCGCGGGCGCGGACCAGTTAAATTGATTTACTCTGAAAAACTCTCTACACGCAGTGAAGCTTCAATTAGAGAATCTATCATTAAAAAATTAAGCAAACTACAAAAAGTAAAATTAATTAGAACTCAATAAAATTGACATAAACGTTTTCCTTTGTTAATATGACACCCATGCAATTAGCTCGTATGCAAATTAGCTTCAACTGGTGGACTACCTCTCTCTGGCGGTAGTTCTTCTTGTATTGCAATGAATAGGACACCGCCAAACAGGCGGTTTTTTTATGCAAAAAACCAAAAATTATTAAATTAAAAATAAATTATAAAAAATAGAAAAAATAAAAAATGCTCGCGACCTTTCGGTCTAAACATTTTTTGTTTCGCCCTGTCTGCATGCTTACGC
>CAIOGK010000109.1 GCA_903857815.1 Candidatus Falkowiibacteriota bacterium | reverse complement strand
TTTTGCACGGGATGAGGGAATCGAACCCCCGCCTGCTCTTTTGGAGAGAGATATGCTGCTACTACACCAATCCCGCAATATTAGATAAATTTTTAAATCTATCAATAATAATAAATACTTCTTTTAGTATTCTACTATCTCCGTATCGAATTGACAAGCAACCTTTATAGCCAGGTTTTTTGTTTATTCCAGTATGCGGTTTATTATATATGGAAAATAAATTTTTGGGAATACCTGTTATATTAGACCAAAAATGTACAATTTCATCTTTGTTATTATATTCGTGCAAATGAAGTAAAATTCGAAATTTGTTCTCGTTAATTAAAAAGGATTTTCTTAACAAAAATAAATAGATTCTAACCATTTCGGAATCGGAATTAATAAAAATTAATCTACCATCAGTTTTTGCTCCCTCACCCCAATATAACAGTGCTAAAAATAATTTATAATCATTAACATTATATATTTTATCTTTCAAGACATTGCAATTTTTATCAATATCTTCTAATAATTTAATTCTTTTTTCTTTATTTACCTGATTGCCGCGTAAACGTCCTATTTCGCTAAATTTTTTTAACTTTAATCTAACCTTCTCATCCAAAAATACCGACCTCGTCCATAAAGAAGCAGTACTTTTAGAGATACTCAAAGCTAAGCCTATTTCTTTAAAAGAATGTCCCCTTTTTCTTAAATTTATTGCTTTTTGTTTAAGTATATTTTTCATACAACCATTATATCAAAAACCACCTTAAGAAAAGATAAAGAAAAAATAAAAAAACCAAAAACAAAAGAACCACTAAAAATAGCGGTTCTTATATAGGCCGTAATTAAATAACTAAATATTTATCAATTATTCCTCCCCATCAAACCCTTCTTTCTTAATCTGCATTTCTTCGCCGCAACAAATAATTTTTCCACCGCCATCGCGTACGAACTTTACTTCGTTACCACAGATACGACAGAAATAAGTTTTGCTTGTTCTTTCACTCATATGTTTATAATTAATATGTTTCTACAAAAACCTCAAAATGTGCTCGAGGATGAGAACAGGCTGGACAAACTAAAGGCGCCTCAGTTCCCTCATGAATATGACCACAATTATTACACTTCCAACGCTTCACTTCTGATTTTTTAAATACTTCTCCTTTTTCAATATTAGCTAGCAATTTTGAATATCTAGCTGCATGAGCAGCTTCTACTTCTCCAACCTCTTTAAAGATTTTAGCAATATCAGCATGTCCTTCTTCAAGGGCATCTTTTTCCATTTGCGGATACATAGTAATTGTCTCGTGTGTTTCACCAGCAATCGCCGCCTTCAGATCCTCAATCACATCTTCACTTATATAACCAAGCTGTTTGGCCCAAAGTTTAGCATGCTCTTTCTCATTTAGAGCTGTTTCTTCAAAGATGTTAGCAATTTGGACATACCCCGCTTTTCGAAAAATAGCCGCAAAATAATCATATTTATTTCTCGCCATTGATTCTCCGGCAAAAGCATCTTCTAAATTCTTTCTAGTTTTTGGTCCTAACATAATTTTTATAATTAGTTAACAAATTTATATTTTATTTTTTAG
>CAIOGK010000108.1 GCA_903857815.1 Candidatus Falkowiibacteriota bacterium | reverse complement strand
TGGAACAAAAATATTAAAAAAATTAAAATATAATAATTTTACTATTTTGGTTAGGGAGGGCGACGATTCAAATAAAAGTATAAAACATGTCCATTATCATTTAATTCCTAACGATCCTATAGGAGATTTAAATCATATAGGTAAGCCGAGAACACTGTTGTCAGAAAAAGAGATAGTAACGTTATCGAAACAGATTACTTTATTAACAAAAATATAGCTTTTTGTGGTAAAATAAGATTAATAAAATCAATATATATGAATAAAACAACAACTCAAGATGTGCGTGAAGCGATGGTTAATTGTTTCTATGAAGCGCATTGCGCCGATACTGAGATTAATGAGAATGAAAAAATTAGCAGACAATACTGCCTCTCCCTAGTTAAAAAGTTTTTTATTGATAATGGAGTTGATTATGATAACCCAACCAAGGGAGGTATTTTAAAAGTTGTAGAGGCCTTGGCTGAATTTTCTAAAAACTTTCGTTCTCAAGATATCATTGAAAAACATAAGAAAGAGATTTTCTCGCTACTTAGTAAAATATAAAATATATGAATTGTATTTTTTGTAAAATTATTGCTAATGAAGTTGAGTCGAGTAAAGTTTACGAAGATGATAATATTTTAGCTTTTATGGATTTGCATCCCGTAAATGAGGGTCAAGTTCTAGTCGTTCCAAAAGAACACATTGATCATTTTTCTGATATTCCGGAAGAGTTAGCTTTAAAAATATTTTCTAAATCTCATCAAATATCTAAAAAGATTAAAGAAAAATTAAATCCGGAAAGAGTGGGATTTGTAGTTCATGGTTATGGTGTCGCTCATGCTCATTTAATTATTATTCCTCAAAAGTGCTCAACTGATATCGCTCATGGGAAGATGGCAAAAATTGAAGATGGTAAAATTATTTTTACTGTTGATAATTTACCAATGGTCCCCAGGGTTGAGCTTGATAAAGTCGCTAAAATAATAAAGGATAGTTTGTTGTAATAAAATATATGAGCAGTTTTGAAGAAAGAATGCTTACCCCGCCAGTTGTTGAGAAAAAAGAAGCACCGCAAGAATGGCTAGATAAAAATCGTGAGAAATCTTTTGAAAATTTAAGTAAAGTTTTTTCTGATATCTACGATGATAAAGGAGATATCGGTATCCATAAGAGTTTTTTAGATATATTTAATCCTTGTTTAATTGAAGATGGTGCGCCCGCCCTAAAGCCTGAAGAAATTAAAAGTTTACAGTATGTAAATGTTATTTCCGAATCAGCTTCTAATGTCGCAGGGACAGAAATTAATCGACCGATTTTGGTATTTTCCGATATTAGTGAATTTCAGAATTTTTCCAAAAGTTTTCAAGGAGAATCAGGTTTGTCTAGCCGAGGGATGAACTTGCCTGGCGATATGTTCCCGGATGGCGGGTTGCTTAATAAAACTGGTTTAGTTATTTCTACTAGTAATAAAGATTTTATTATTCATGAAATTTATCATTCCATCGATCCAAGTATTAAAGAGCGCAAAGGGTATGATAGAATTTTAGAAGAGATGTTTGCTTATTATCAACAAACAATTGTTCAAGCTGATTTAAAACAGTATTCTCATTTAGCTGATCCGAAAGAGGGCCCTTGGGGAACTCTATCTCGAGTAATAGATGAAACTTATTTAGAAAGATATTTGAGCGAATCTGATAAGAAATTATCTAAAGAAGAATTTTCTAAATTAATGAAAGATATTGTATCTACTATACGTTCTATTGCCGAGAGCAAGGGACACATAGAAGCACAGCGCGCAATTGCTAAGTCCAAAACAATAGAAGAATTATCTAAGTTTAAGTTTACTAATTAGTTTTTATGATAAAAAATATTATATTTGATTGGTCGGGAGTAATTAAAGATTCGGTTGGGGATCATCTTTATGCTGTTAATAAAATATTGCAAGCATTTGGCGCTAGTACTATGTCTCTTGAAGAGTTAAGAGAGAATTGGGTGCAGCCACATATGGATTTTTATAATAAATATATTCCCGAGGTTACCGCTAGCGAACAAGAAGTAATTTATCGCAAAGCGATTACGGAGTGTGTGCCAAAAGTTTATCCTGGTATATCTGATTTAATTAAAGATTTAAAGTCACATAATTTTAACATGATAGTTATTAGTTCCGATCTTTTGGAAACGGTAACGCCGGAAGTTATTAGCTTTGATTTAGCTGATAATTTTTTAGAGATTGCTGCCAATGTTTATGATAAAAGGATAGTAATCGAAAAATTAATCGAAAAGTATAATTTTAATAAATCAGAAACTGTTATCGTTGGAGATTCAAATCATGAAATAGAAACGGGGAAAATGGTTGGTATTAAAACAGTCGCTACTACTTGGGGGTTTACTACGGAAAATAGATTAAAGAGTTTTTCTCCAGATTTTGTTGTTCATAATTTAGATGAACTCCGAGCAGTTTTTATTAAAAAATAAAAAATATGACTGATAAGTTCCAAAAAATTACTGAGATTGTAACGAAAGAATTAAATGAGGCTAAAGATTCCGCGCATGATATGGATCATATTATGAGAGTTTATAATTTAGCGATGACCATTGCAAAAACTGAAGCCCCGGTTGATATTGATGTTTTGCAAGCCGCTGTTTTGCTTCATGATATTGGTGGCGCTAAAGAAGCGGCTGATGCTAGTGGAAAAACGGACCACGCAGTTGTCGGCGCCGAGATGGCCAGGCCGATATTAGAGCCATTGGGTTTTTCTGATGTTCAAATTAAACATATTCAAGCTTGTATTTTATCTCATCGTTACCGGACTGATAATAAGCCAGCAACCTTAGAGGCAAAAATTGTTTATGATGCCGATAAATTAGAAGCAATTGGGGCAATCGGGATTGCCCGTTCGTTTGCTTGGGTTGGAAAATATAAAGCTAAAATTTATAAACAAGTTGATAGCCTTGAAGAATATGCTAAAGAAAATTTAATTGATGGAAAAATAAATGGTCGAATAATGGATAAATCAAAGCATAGTATTCAGATTAATTATGAAACTAAAGATAAATTTGTTTTAGATAATTTA
>CAIOGK010000107.1 GCA_903857815.1 Candidatus Falkowiibacteriota bacterium | reverse complement strand
TAAGCAATTTTTTTATTTTTAGTCATAATACAGAAACTAATCTTTTATTTTTACCTCTATTTTCTCAGGACTAGATTTAAAAAGAGTAATTGTTAATACCCCATTTTCAATTTCCGCCTCTACTCTTTTATTGTCTACCTCCGATGAAAGAATAATAGATCTTGAAAAAGGCCCCCAATAACATTCTTTAAATAAATAATTTTCTTCAGAAAATTCTTCCCCAGCATCTCGTCGCCCCTTGATTATTAATAAGTCATTATGAAGAGATATTTTTAAATCTTCTGGTTTTGCTCCAGCAATTGTTGATTTAATAATGATTCTTTCATTATCATGAAAAACATCAACGGCTAATTGACCGTCTGTTTCTTGATCTTCACATTCTAACCACTCAGTAATGGATGGCTCAGCTTCTTGGATAACTGGTTTATCTTTTTTGTTTTTATTGAAAAGCATATTTTTTGTTTATTCTATCTTCAATTTATCAATTTTTTAGGAAAATGTAAATGAAGATTAACAAAAAACCACCTAATAATATTGAGGTGGTTGTTTTGTGGGCCCGTGCAGACTCGAACTGCAGACCTCTACGATGTCAACGTAGCGCTCTAACCAACTGAGCTACGAGCCCTTATCGTGTGCGCCTAGATGGACTTGAACCATCGACCCCCGCCTTATAAGGGCGGTGCTCTAACCAGCTGAGCTATAGGCGCAATCGGCGCATGTAAGTGGTTATTTTACTTTATATCATTATCATTTCAATTTATCAAGTTTTTGTTTAATATCCCCAACAATTTCTGTGATCGCAGTATTTAAATCCTGGTTAATATCAGCAGCAATATTTTTAACCGTTCCTTTTGGATTATAATTTTTTAGTAAATCAAGAACATTGGTATTTTTTAATGAAAAAACAAACATTCTAGTTTTTGTAAAATCTTGTTCTACAAGAATTAAAACAATTTTTACATCTGGAAGGTTGGTCATTAATTCATCTATCATGTCCCTTAAAATATCTTCTGCTATTTCATGATTTTGAGTATCAGTTTTTGCTATCCATGACCAAGCGAGATCCCCGCCGTCTTCTAAATGTAGATTATTTAAGATTTTTCCCCAAATTTTTAAATCCGACATTTGTCTGGAGCGGTATAAACGATTTACTATTTCTTCCCGCCTAGCGCCTAAACTAATTAATTCGGAAGTAATTAAAAGTGTTCGGGGTGTTAAATTACCAGTTTTAAAATTTCGCGTTTTTATGATTATCCCTCCCAGTAACCCGGTAGCAATATCTTCATTAATAATTAGTTTATTATCATCGGCTTGTAGAAGATTGTAAATCATTTCCGATGTCCCTACGCAGTTTAAATCAATAAAATTTATTTGACCGAATTCTTCATTAGCCGCTTGGCAGGCAATGTTTATAATTGGTGTTTTATAAAAGAATTCAACGTTTTGATCATAAATATTTCCTAAAGATTCTAAATCGTTCGCTCCGATAGTAATTATTAAATCATATAAAAATTCACCCGCTTTAGAACTTACGTCTTGTGGCTCAAACCAGCCATCTTCAGGAGAAACAATAAAATTTAATTGATTATTTTCAACTATATATTTTATTTGGCTGACTTTTGTTTTACTAATATCGAGAGAAACAATAAACCTTCGTAAATGATCTAAGTTATTTTTAATTTCATTAAAACCTGGTAAAAATGACAGGGCATTCATTTCACGGTCAGGCTTAGCGGCTGCGATGTCAACAGTTTTTTCTATTTTTCTTAAATAAGTAAATAGAGCTAAAGTTGCCGATACGGAATCCCCTTCCCACTCCATAGGAAAAACCAGCAAGATGTTTTTTGCTTTTTCAATTTGTTTAAAAATTTGTTGTTCTATGGTTAACATGACTATATTAAACTAAGGCATAATTTTTATATGTCGATTAATCAATATATAATGATTTTTCTCGTCAGTCAAGCTTATTTTTGTTTGACTTAAGCCTATTTTTTTGGTAATTTTAAATTATGAAAAATGAATTAGACAAGATATATATCCCCTCGTTAGGCGAACTTGGGACTTATGAAAAGTGGGAAAAATCAGGATATTTTAATCCTGATAATTTAAACCTACCAATTGATGCTCAAAATTATACTATTATTCTTCCTCCTCCTAATATTACAGCAAAATTGCACTTAGGCCATTCGGCTATGCTAGCGATTGAAGATTTAATTATTCGATATAAAAGATTACGAGGATTTAGAACTCTTTGGCTTCCTGGTACTGATCATGCCGCGATTGCGACTCAAAATGTGGTTGAAAAAAAGATTTTTAAAGAACAAGGTAAAACTAGACATGATTTAGGACGAGACGCGTTATTAAAAGAAGTTTGGTCGTTTTTAGAAAAAACACAAGGCGAGATATTAATACAAACCAGAAGAATGGGGGCTTCTTTAGACTGGTCCCGGTTAGCCTTTACTTTAGATAATCAACGTCAGTCGGCCGTTAAGTTGATGTTTAAAGAAATGTATGAGGAAGGGGCGATTTATCGCGGCGAACGGATGGTTAATTGGTGTCCGAGATGTCATTCTACTTTAGCTGACGACGAGGTGGAATATAAAGAGGAGAAAGCTAAATTATATTGGATAAAATATGGGCCTTTTGTACTTGCTACTTCCCGCCCAGAAACAAAGTTGGGCGATACGGCTGTAGCCGTTCATCCCGATGATATCAGGTATCAAAAATATATTGGTCAAGAGCTAGATATAAATGGTGTATTGGGAGTATTTAAAGTTAAGGTAGTTGCCGATAAGGCGGTAGAAATGAATTTTGGCTCCGGAGTGATTAAAGTAACCCCTTCCCATAGTTTTGTTGATAATGAAATTGCCGAAAGACATAATTTACCTGGTAAAAAAATTATTAATGAGGATGGGGAGATGATGGCTAATTGTGGAAAATACGCTGGCTTGAAAACAGCTGTTGCTAGAGAGGCTATTGTTCATGATATGCAAGAAATGGGGCTTATTGATCATATAGAAGAAGATTATATCCATAATTCCTCAAGATGTTATCGCTGCGACTCAGTAATTGAACCACTACCATCAGAGCAATGGTTTATTAGTGTTGATAAAAAAATTAAGAGATTAGGTAATAAATCTTTAAAAGAAAGAGCTATCGAAGCCGCTCAACAAAATGAAATTACTTTTACTCCCGAAAGATTTAAAAAAAGATATATTGATTGGATGGAGAATTTACATGATTGGTGCATTTCGCGTCAAATTTGGTTTGGTCATCAAATTCCAGTTTGGTATAAGGATGCTGAAATATACTGCGGGTTAGAAGCACCAAAAGAAGCCGGCTGGAAACAAGATGAAGATACATTGGATACCTGGTTTTCATCTGGTATGTGGACTTTTTCAACATTGGGTTGGCCAGATAATTATGTTGATGGTAAAAAAATTGGAGATTTAGCTAAGTTCCACCCTACTCAAGTATTAGAAACCGGTTATGAAATAATTACTCTCTGGGTCTCTAGAATGATTATGATGTCCATCTTTGCACTTAATGAGGTTCCTTTTTCACAAGTTTATCTTCATGGGATGGTTTTAGATAAAGACGGCAAAAAAATGTCTAAATCAAAGGGCAATGGTATCGACCCCTTAGAAATGATTGAAAAATTTGGAGCCGATGCCGTTCGCTTATCTTTACTTATGGGGTTCACTCCTGGTAACGATTCAAAATTTAGTGAAGAGAAAATAGAGACTAAACGAAATTTTGTTAATAAGTTGTGGAATATATCGCGTTTTATTTTATCCTCAAGTAGTTTAGATGAAAAAACAATAAGTCTTAACTCAACCCCAGTATCCCGAACATTGGCTGATAACTGGATTTTAAATTCATTACAAAAAACGATAGAAAGTGTAAGTAAAAATCTTGATGAATTTAATTTTTCTATTGCGGCCGATATTTTAGATGATTTTACCTGGAATCAATTAGCTGATTGGTATTTAGAAATATCAAAAATAGAAAAAAATAAAGATGATATTTTAATATTTATTTTAAGAAAGCTTCTTATCATTTGGCATCCATTTACGCCATTCGTTACAGAAAAAATTTGGGGAAGTTTTAATGATAGTTTATTGATGGTAGAAAAATGGCCAGAACTCCAAATTATTAATTCTGATTTTCAAGACAAAACTGCCGTCGAGTTTAAAATTATTCAAGATATTATTGTTAATATCAGAAATGCTCGTAGTTTTAATAAAATTGAGCCTGCTAAAAAAATACAAGCCGTCATTTACGCTCATGGTTTAGAAAAAATGTTACTCGATAATCAAGAAATAATTAAAAATTTAAAAACTGGCATAGAGTCTTTAGAAATTAGAAATGAAGGAGAAAAAATAAATGACGCCATTGCCATAACAGTTGGGAATATTGAAATATTTTTATTAGGCGCCATGGATTACGAAAAAGAAAAAGAGCGACTTTTGAAGGAAAAAGAAAATTTAAATAAATTAGTTAATTTACAAGAACAGAAGTTAGCTAACCCTGAATTTGTAGACCGGGCTCCGGAAAAAATTGTCTCCCTTGAAAAAGAAAAATTGAGTAACTATAAAAGAGATTTATTAAAAGTTAATAAAACTCTTCAAGAACTATGACTTTAAATAAATATTTATTAGTAATGATTACCTTAACAACTATTTGTTGGGGGATATTTTTATTTGTTGCAAGAATGATAGACCCCGGGGCTACTAATTGGCTTGGTTTCTTGTTGTTTTATGTTTCTTTGTTTATTGCTCTTAGCGGGCTAACAACCATTATTGGATTTTTAATAAGATTTGTTGCCTTAAAGAAGGAGTTAGCTTTTAATTTAGTTAAGATTGCTTTTCGTCAATCATTTTTATTTTCCCTGTTTTTTGTTTTTGCTTTATTTTTAAAAGCTAGCAATCTTTTTAATTGGCTTAATCTTTTTTTGTTGATTTTAGTTTTTGCTATTTTAGAATTGTTTCTTATTAGTTATAAAAAAAGTCGTCAATAATATGAAAAATAAATTACAAACAATTCGTGAGGAATTTTTTGAAAAACTTAAACAGGCTCAAAATGCCGAGCATCTACGGGAAATAGAATTAAAGTATTTATCACGTAAAGGTGAGTTAAGCTCGGTAATGCATAATTTAAAAGATTTGAGCTTAGATTTAAAAAAAGAATTAGGTGAACTCGCTAATAATATAAAAAAAGAATTAGAACATAGCTTTGAGGAAACTAAAAAGATTATTGGCTTACAGGCTGATAATAAATTTATTGATATTACTATTCCAGGAGAAAAGGTAAAAAGAGGACATCTCAACCCGATTACGATAATTCAAAGAGAAATGGAGGACTTATTTACTTCTTTAGGGTTTATTATTGCTGATGGTCCGGAATTAGAAAGTGATTATTTTAATTTTACCGCTCTTAATATCCCACCACTACACCCAGCCCGAGATATGCAGGATACGTTTTATGTTGATATAAAAAATCAAGAAGACTCTTTTGATTTAGTAATGCGAACACACACCTCTCCAGTACAAATTAGAACTATGAAAAAATTTGGTGCTCCTCTTAAAGCGGTAATTCCTGGTCGCTGTTTTAGAAATGAAGCTACTGATGCCCGCCATGAGCATACTTTTTATCAATTTGAAGGGATTATGATTGCTGAAAATATTAATTTTGCTAATTTAAAAAGTTTACTCGAAATAGTTGGTAAAAAATTATTTGGTCCGCAGACAAAATTACGCATGAGACCTAAATTTTATCCCTTTGTTGAACCTGGAAACAATGGCGAATACACTTGTTTTTTATGTGAGGGCCAAGGTTGTCGAGTTTGTAAAAATACTGGCTGGTTAGAAATAGTGGGCGCAGGATTAATTCATCCTAATGTATTAAGAGCTGGAGGAATAGACCCGGAAAAATATTCTGGCCTAGCATTTGGCTTTGGTTTAACACGTTTGGCCATGCTTAAATATGGTATTAATGATGTTCGTTTATTTAACAGTGGAGATTTAAAATTTCTTGAGCAACTATAATTATATGTATATTTCTTATAACTGGTTAAAAGACTTTATTAAATTACCAGCCAAAATTACTCCCCAAGATATTGCGGAAAGATTAACCGCACACACAGTTGAAGTCGAGGGGGTAATAAGCCAGGCCGATAGTTTTACTAATGTGGTTGTTGGTAAAGTTTTAGAAGTTAAAAAACATCCAAACGCTGATCGTCTAAGGCTGGTCTTGGTTGATATTAAAGAAAAAAAACTTAATATAGTTTGCGGCGCCCCTAATGTTACCGCCGGTCAGTTAGTACCGGTTGCCTTGGTAGGAACTATTTTACCTGGAGGTCTAGAAATAAAGGCAAGTGAAATTAGGGGAGAGCTTTCTGAGGGAATGATTTGTGCTGAAGATGAATTAGGCTTAGGTAAAGATCATGATGGGATTATGGTTTTAGATAAACGCGCTAAAATCGGTGAGCCTTTTGCTAAATATTTAAAACTGGATGATATTATTTTTGAAGTAGATAATAAATCTTTATCCAATAGACCAGATTTATTAAGTCATTACGGCCTCGCTCGTGAATTAGGAGTTATTTTTGAATCTCACTTGAAGCCGTATGAAAAAGTAATTGGCGTAAAGCCTGAGCTGATTAATGAAAAAAAAGGAAAATTTGAAGTTGTAGTTGAAAATAAAGAAGCCTGCCCTCGGTATATGGCGATTAAAATTGATAATGTAAAAGTAGAGGAATCTCCAGAATGGCTTAAAACAAGGTTAATTGCTATTAATCAACGTCCCGTAAATAATATTGTTGATATTACAAATTATGTCATGTTTGAGTGTGGGCAACCTTTACACGCTTTTGATGCTACTGATATTAAAAAAATAATTGTACGATTAGCAGCTAAACATGAGACTATAGAGACGTTGGATGGTAAAGAAAGAGTTTTAGATGTAAACGATTTAGTTATTTGTAATAATAATCAGCCGATTGCGATTGCTGGAATAATGGGAGGAAAAAATAGTGAAATAAAAGATAGTTCAAGTACCATTATTTTAGAAGCCGCTAATTTTAAGGCCGCCTCCATCAGAAAAACTGCTGGACGCTTAGGTTTAAGAACCGAAGCTTCTGTACGTTTTGAAAAATCTCTTGATGCTAATTTAACTGAAGACGCCTTATATCGATTTATATCTTTATTAATTAAGGCTTGTCCAGAAATAAAGATTTCTAGTGAATTATTTGATTTGAAAGATAAAGCGGAGAATGTTAGCACTATCGAACTAGCATTTAATTGGTTGTTTTCAAAAATTGGACAAGAAATTTCCAAAGAACAGGTTGTTAGTATTCTAAATAAATTAGGATTTAAAACAACTAAACACAAAGATATTTTAGAGGTTACAATTCCATCATGGAGAGCAACCAAAGATATTAAAAGTCGTGAGGATTTAGTTGAAGAAGTTTTACGTATTTATGGTTACGATAATATAACTTCATCTTTGCCTATTGGTGAGTTGGCCGTTCCAGAAATTAATCAAGAAAGAATGATGGAGAGAAAAATAAAAGACATTTTATTTTTAAAGTTTAATTTAAGCGAGTCATACAATTATTCCTTTGTTGGTGAAGAACAATTAAAAAAACTTAATATCGATTTTTTTAATCATTTAAAATTAGCTAACCCGCTCTCGGAAATTCATAGCATGTTGCGTCAATCATTAGTCCCCGGATTAGTTTCTAATATTAAGAATAACCAGTTTAAAGAGAGTGAGCTTGGATTTTTTGAAATTGGTAACGTATTTTTTAATGCCCCTGGTGATTTTCAAAAAGATAATGAAACTAGTGAAGTTATTCCATATCAAGAAAAAAAATTAGGAATTGCGATTGCTAATAATAAAGGTGATTTATTTTTAGAATTAAAAAGTATAATTTCTGGATTACTAGTTGAAGTCGGTATTACGGAGGAGATATTATTTTTAAATTCTGAAAATTTACCAGGTTGGTCAAACAAAAAGGTAGTAGCAAAAATTTCCATTCTTGGTCAAGAAATAGGTTGGGTAGGTTTACTAAGCGATGAAGTTAATAAAAATGTAAATTTAAAATTGAACACCGGTTTAATGGAAATTAATTTAGACGCATTGATGAAAATTATTTTAGGATTATCATCTATAAGATTTAAAGAAGCCGCTAAATATCCAGCAGTAATTCGTGATTTAGCCTTTGTGATTTCTGAAGAAATATTGTATAATGATTTTAAGCAAGAAATTATTTCTTTTAATCCGTTAATTAAGTTCACCGAACTTTTCGATATTTATACTGGTGATAAAGTATTGTCCGGAGAAAAGAGTTTAGCTTTCCATTTGATTTATCAGTC
>CAIOGK010000106.1 GCA_903857815.1 Candidatus Falkowiibacteriota bacterium | reverse complement strand
GCTACGCCTTCGCCGCCAGCGCCTGTTGGCCCACCGGTCATGTAATCGTTGTATGGTGTATTTAAATTACCAAAAAATCTCTTTTTAATCGGACGTCCCACGGTATTCTCCTTAAGTTATTTGTAGGTTTGCAATATTTTATTGCCTATAATTATTTATCATCTTGCAGTCGTTTCCTAAAAAATAGCTCTTAATTGGGCATTCTTTTATAAATACAGTATGAAAACTTTTAAACCTACCTATCTTTATATTAAGACACACAATAAATCTGGATTAAAGTATTTTGGAAAAACTATAGAACATCCTAGCACGTATCCTGGATCGGGCCTGTATTGGACAAGGCATTTGAAAATTCACGGCGATGATGTAACCACAGAAATTTACGGATATTATATTGATCCTGAAACATTGCATCAAGAGGCTGTTGCGTTTTCGAAAAATAATAATATTGTTGAATCTAAAAATTGGGCAAATTTAAGACCCGAAACAGGATTTACGGGAGGTGACACGTCTGATAGTTTTACTAATGAATCTAGGAAAAAAATATCTGAACGCAACAAAGGTGTTAATAACCCTCAATCAAAATTAACCAAATCTCAGGTTATAGAAATTTATCATTCTACAAATTCGCCAGAAGAGTTATCAACAAGGTACGGTGTTGGTACAGGTCAAATTTTCGGAATTAAAAGAAAAATATATTATAAAGACATAACCGCTAGCATATCCGGTTTTCCCGGACAATACACTGGTAAGAAAAAGATAAGGTATATTATTCCAATTGATGCTGTAGTTGATATATTTTTAAAAGAAGAAACGTATGCTTATTTTAAGAAGAAGTATAATGCATCGAGACAAGTAGTAAAGAATATAAAATTAAGAAAAGTATATAAAACCGAAACTGAAGGGTTAGTTGCAGCGGGCAGTGTTAAAAAATATAAATTAACAAACCAAGACACTGTTGATATTTTTAGAAGTTGCGAATCAAATAAAAATCTTGCATCTCGTTACGGTGTTAGCGTTGAAACAATTAGAAATATAAAAAATGGTGACTCTCGTAAATTTTTTAAAGACGAGTTTTAGGTCAATAATTATAAAAAAGCACCCGAAGCGGGTTAGAATGTTAATTGAGATACAAGGGAATCGATAGCTAACTCCATTTTACTTATTTTATTATCTAACGCAATAATATCAGGATCAGATCTGTCAAATAATTTAGTCTGGCGGACTTGCTGTATTCTATTTTTAAATGCTTCTATATTCCCTAATGCTCGGTGGTTCCGCGACGGCGTTTTTAACTTAATCAATACCGTTAGCAGAGTAGACAACATATTGTATTCAGGATCAAAGTCTATATTAATCCCAGATATACCTATAACTACTTTATTTTTATCTGTTATTTCAAATATTCTCACCAAGGCTCCTCCTATAGGCAAGTTCTTTTTCAGCATCTGCTATTTGTAGTTGCATATCTTTGATATTTTGTTGCATACCTTCTTGCAATTCTCTAACAAACTCAGCTAGTTCTAGACTTTGTTCCGTTTTTTGGATTTTTAATTCTTTTATTTGTTTAGTCATTGTTTAATCCTTTTTGTATTTACAATTATCGCCGTGCCATCGGGGGTAGGTATTTACTGCTATTAGCTGGTTACAGTGAGGGCAGAGAAGTTTTGGTCTAGGTACCCCTCGAAGTTTTTCTACACGTCGTTCTATAGTTTCAGCAGTTTGCGTTCGGCCTTTTGCTTTTTCACTAATTTTCTTTTTAGTTTCTTCACTTAACGAACAATCATATCCAGTTTTACTTTTATGATTTTTAGATAGATTTTCTTTCCATTCATCGCTAAATGGCGCCCTCTTTCTTCCTATTTGTGCGGCAAGTTGTTTTGCTTTTTCTTCAGGTGGCTGTATTCTACCTGTGTTTAGTTTAGAAATATAAGCAGCATATTCTTCTCGTAAAGTTTTATAAATTCGAGAAGTTATTTTAGATTTGTACCTTTT
>CAIOGK010000105.1 GCA_903857815.1 Candidatus Falkowiibacteriota bacterium | reverse complement strand
CTCTTAACCCAGCTATTTCAGGGTTTTTAATTGCAAATTGTAATTGCTCCAAAAACAATTGTTTATCTCTTCCTAAAATTCCATTTAAAACAAGATAGTTTGATGCATGATTACTTCTAAAAACAGTTCTAGTTATTCTGGATGGTTGGGGAATAGGAAAAAATTTTAAATATAATCCTCTTTATGCTGCTAAATTACCACAACTTGATTTTTTATTTTCACAATATCCTCATAGTAAACTTAAGGCGAGCGGCGAAGCAGTTGGTTTGCCGGTAGGAATCATGGGGAATTCCGAAGTTGGCCATTTGAATATTGGAGCGGGCCGAGTTATTTATCAAGATTTAGTGAGAATTAATAAGGCTTGTGTTGATGGCTCTTTTGCGCAAAATAAAATATTTCTAGAAGCTCTTAAAAAGGCCGGTCAAAAAAATAGAGCCCTGCATTTTATCGGTTTAGTTTCCGATGCCGGTGTACATTCAAATGATAAACACCTTTATCAGATGTGTGAAATTGCTAAGCGTCATGGTTTAAAAAAAGTGTTTATTCATGCTATTAGTGATGGTCGCGATACTGATCCAAAAAGTGGTTTGAAATTTATTAATAATTTAGAAAAACAACTTAAAAAATCAACCGGAGAGATAGCATCTTTGATAGGTCGCTATTATACCATGGATAGAGATAAACATTGGGAAAGAATCAAAAAAGGCTATGATTTAATGGTTAAAGGTGAAGGAAAAAAAGTTACTGATTTTAAACAAGCAATTCTTAATTCTTACAATCAAGGGATTACAGATGAATTTATAGAACCGACAGTAAAAGTTGATAAGCAAGGGGCGCCGATTGGCTTAATTAAAGAAGACGATGTGGTAATTTGTTTTAATTTTCGGACTGAGCGTTTAAGAGAAATTACGATCGCTTTAACGCAAAAAAACATTCCCCAATATAAAATGAAGACGCTTCCGCTTAATTATTATACACTTACTAAGTATGAAAATTTTACAGACGTTAAAGTATTTTTTGATAAAGATAATTTAGTTAATACAGTTGGTGAAATAATCTCTAAAAATAAGCTTAAGCAGTTACGTTTAGCGGAAACGGAAAAATATGCTCATGTTACCTTCTTTTTTTCCGGAGGAAGAGAAAAATTATTTCCGGGTGAAAAAAGAATTTTGATTAAATCTCCTCGCGTTGCTACTTATGATTTAGCTCCCGGTATGAGTGCTCCGCTAATTGCCGCCGCTGCCGTGAAAGAAATGAATAAAAAATCAGCCGACTTTATTTGTCTTAATTTTGCTAATGGCGATATGGTTGGGCATACGGGGATTTTTTCGGCGATTGTAAAAGCAGTTGAAGTAGTTGATAAATGTTTGGGTTATATTTTTGAGGCCGCTCAAAAAAATAATTATGAAATTATTATTATTGCCGATCATGGTAATGTAGAAACGGCGATTAATAAAGATGGAAGTGCAAATACTTCGCATTCTACTAACCCAGTTCCTTGCATAATTGTTTCTTCTCGATATAAAAAAGTAAAAGACGGTATTTTGGCCGATATTGCGCCTACTATTTTAAAAATGATGGATATTAAGCCCCCCAAAGAAATTACTGGGAAAAGTTTAGTTTAAATTTTTGTTTGCTAAAAAAAGAAGCCCCGCAATGAACTGTGGGGCTTTTTAAGATTATTTTGTTTAATATTAGTAATTTCCTGGGACAACAATATCAAAGGTTCCTTTTTTCCCGTAAGCCTTGGGCCCGTCAATACAATATTGAGCAATATTTTGTTTATAATATGGGGGTTTAGCTTCTTGAATTTTACCAATTAAATAATAAGTTAAGGCCATAACTAACCCTGCTCCGCATTTTTTTGGCATTTTTATTTGTAGACGATTTTTTGGTAAGCCAAAATATTTATTATTACCAAGACTAATAACTAATTCTTTATCCCAGGGCATAACAAATTTAGCATGACGGGCATCGCCAAAGCTAAAGGAACGAATAGAAAGATGAGGACCGAAAAGTTCATGTTTTTTTATATCTAACATCGGCGTTAATTCTGAAAATTCATCCGGAATAATAAATGAGTAGGCGCCATATTTCCCAAAATTTTTCGGTAGTTTTATCTTTTTTATAAAGTTTTTTATATCTTTAGCGTTTTCATTACTGGCCGACATTAACATGCCCAAGTAAGTAGAGGTGTTGTATGTTTGCGGCTCTGGCAGATTTCTATAAACTATTGTTTTATCGGCTAGTTTAGCGGCAGCAGAATTAGCATTACATGTTAGAAGTGTTGTTTCTAAGCCGTATTTTTCGGCCTCAGCTACTTCCCAGGCAGCATCTTTTTCTCCAGAAGCCGATATTATAATTGCTCTTTTAACAACGCCAGATTTAATTAGCCGAAGATGAGCAACAAGTTTTGGCTTAAGATTACTTTCATTAGCAAAAATTGCTGGACGTTGAGAAAATAGTAGCTTCCCAGTGTTGTAGGCATTTCCGCTACCAATCACAAACGGTTGCCCAGTTTTTTCTAAATTTAATTTTGGTGGAGTCTCTTTGATAAATAAATCAAGGGCCGAGATAACCACCTCATCTAAATTTGGCAGATGCTTCTTATCCATATTTTTGCTTTATTTTATTATATTTTTATTATAATTCATCTTGATTTTTATTTCAATTTAAGTTAAAGTTCTATTAGCTGAGAAATG
>CAIOGK010000104.1 GCA_903857815.1 Candidatus Falkowiibacteriota bacterium | reverse complement strand
CTATTTTTTGTTCTTCAAGACCAGTAAAAATATCCAAACCGGAAGAACGAAGTTGCTTAGCTAGCTGACGAGTCGCAGAAATTAAATCAGATGATAGAAGGGGCAAATAATATTTTTCTTGAATATTATAACGACTCTTATCTAATAATTTCCAACTCTCTAAAAATAATTTAGTCGCTTCATCTCCGGGAGCAAAGCCAACCGCTGGAAAATTTTTTTCTCCAAAAATTTTCGCTAAACCGTTATAGCGGCCGCCGCCAAACATGGCGCGATTATTATCAGGATGCTTATCAAAAACTTCAAACACTAAACCGTCATAATAATCAAACCCACGAATAACTGAGGGGTTAAATTCTACAAAATCACTATAGCCAAGACTAGCTAAAGACTTTAAGGCATTACTAATTTCTAAAAATCCAAGATTATTTTTTAAATCAGGTAATTTCTCGACAATCTCCTCCAAACTACGACAAGACATAAACTGTTCTAAAATAATAACCGCTTCTTTTTTTAATCCTGCTTCTTGTAAACGTTCTTTAATAACTAAAGGCGGTAATTTTTTCCATTTATCTAAAGTTCTAACTACTAACGATTTCCCTTCAGTTTTTAATTTACCAGCGCCAACCAAATCCAAAACGCCATCAATTAAACGACGACTATTTATTGCTAAAGTAAAAGAATCGGCCGGCGGATCAAATTCTAAAACTAAATCTAAAGCTAAAGTTAAAATTTCTAAATCAGCTGCTTCATCAGCACTTCCAAAAATATCACAATTAAGCTGCCAAAATTCGCGGTTACGTCCACGTTGCGGCTTCTCATTGCGCATAAAATTAGCAATGGAAAAATATTTAAGCGGCTTGGGGCTAGCGGAATATATCTTAGAAACCATTCTTACAACTGAGGGCGTCATCTCAGGGCGGATAGAAAGCTCTCGCCCTCCTAAATCACTGAAAGTAACCAATTCTTTACCACCAATATCCTCACCTGATTTAGCGCGATAAATTTCCGCATTTTCAACGATTGGCGTTAAATATTCCTCGAATCCGTAACGAACGCAAACACGACGCCAACAATCAAAAATATATTTTCGAGCAGCAAATTCCTCAGGCAACCAATCCTTAGTTCCTTTTGGTTCTTGTTTTGATAAGACTTTAGGCATAATTTTGTAGGTCTTGAGCTTTTACGGGGCTTTATTAACTTCAAGCTCTTCTTTCTATTTTAATATTACTATTTTATCGGTTTTTTCGCAAATCAGAAGCTAAACATTAGTTTTATCTTTTGTTTAAGAAAAAGTTAGCTCTTGTTTACCGCCACTAGGATATAATTTACTTATCTAAAATAATAAAAAAAATTATATGAAAATTCTTATCATTGATGATGAAATAAATATCATCGAATTTCTTAAAAAAAGCCTAACCGCTGAATTTTTTTTAGTAGAAACGGCAACCGATGGTGAACGAGGCGCTTTTTTAGCAAGAACAGGTAATTACGATTTAATTATTCTCGATAATTCTCTACCTAAATTATCAGGGGTAGAAGTACTCAAGGAAATTAGAAAAGAAAAAAATCATATTCCCGTTATCATGCTAACCGTTAAATCCGAAATCCAAGATAAGCAAGAAGCTTTTAATTTAGGGGCGGACGATTATTTAACTAAGCCATTTTTACTAGAAGAGCTTTTGATAAGAATAAAGGCGCTGCTTAGGCGCCCACAAAAAATTGAAACTCTAATAACCAGAATCGGCGATTTAACTTTTAATCTTGGCGCAAAATGTTTTAAACGTGGCGGACAAGAAATATATTTAACGAGACGTGAGTATTGTCTGCTGGAATATTTGGTACAGCGACGCGATGAGGTTGTTTCGCGGGGCGAGATTTTAGAAAATGTTTGGGATTATAATGCTGACCCATTTTCTAATTCAATTGAAACTCATATTACGAGTCTCAGAAAAAAACTTAATATCGGAAATAAACAAGAATTAATTCATACTTTTTCAGGACGTGGCTATAAACTAGCACTTAAGAAGAGAAATTAAGAAGAGGGCTTAAAAAACTTTTTACCCTTTATTTTGTCCGGTAGATATTCTTGATTAGAATCATCTTGAAGCGGAGTATATTTATAATTTTTAGAATATCCTAAATCTTTCATCATCTGAGTTGGAGCATTTCGAAGATAAAGCGGAACCGGTAAATTCCCGCTTTTTTCAACCTCAATTTGAGCCTGAGTATAAGCATCGTAAACGGCAATACTTTTAGGCGATTTGGCTAAATAAATCGCACAGTGGGCTAAATTAACCCCACATTCCGGTAAACCAATGCGCTGACAGGCATCATAGGCAGATATTGCTAACATCAAGGCGCTATTATTTGCCAACCCAACATCTTCTGAGGCAAATCTAATTAAGCGTCGAGCGATATAAAGTGGGTCTTCTCCGGCCTCTATCATTCTTACTAAGTAATAAACTGTCGCGTCGGCATTATGCCCCCGCATAGATTTATGAAGAGCGGAAATCAAATTATAATGCTCTTCGCCATTTTTATCATAAAGTAATCCCGGCTTATTAATAATATCTTTAATCAACTGAGCGGTAATTTCCCCTTTGTGTTCTGTCGCACTTTCTAAAATACTTAAAGCCTTACGGGCGTCGCCATTAGCAACTTGAGCAATCAAATCGGCGATTCCTTTTCCTAATTTAATACTTAAACGCTTAGCCGCATTTTTAATAATCTTTTCCAAATCATCTTTTGGCAAAGCTTCAAGCACAATCAATTTAACACGAGACAAAAGCGCGCCATTAACAGCGAAGCTAGGATTTTCAGTAGTCGCTCCAATTAACGTTATTGTTCCGTTCTCGACTTGCGGTAACAAAGCGTCTTGCTGAGCTTTATTCCAGCGATGAATTTCATCAATAAATAAAATAGTTTTTTGTCCCAATCTTTTTCCCTCTTTCGCTCTTTCAACAACAATCTTCAAATCTTTAACACCACTCGAAGTCGCGCTAAATTCGACAAATTCCGCCTTAGTTTCTTTAGCAATTATAAAAGCCAAGGTCGTTTTACCGCTTCCGGGCGGACCCCAAAAGATTAATGACGGAACCCGGTCCTCTTTAATTGCTTGATAAAGCCAAGTCCCGATTCCAATTGCTTTTTCTTGACCAACAAATTCCACCAAATTTTTAGGGCGGAAATAAGCAGCCAAGGGAGTATTCTCAATCATAATTTAAATATAACATTTGACTACATAAAAGCAATAGAGTATAATTTTAATACCTACACCCCAGGTGTTAGATTAAACTATAAAAAATATGCTAAATGATACCAAAGAAATCCTAATTAACTTCAAAAAGGCGAGAAGCTTAACGGATAAACTACTAAATATGACTGAGGAGGGCGAATATTGCGTTGATATTATGCAACAAAATTTAGCCGCCATTGGACTTCTAAAATCTGCTCACCAGATGTTACTCAGCCGCCATCTTAATACTTGCTTTAAAAATGCCATGGCATCAAAGAATGAAAAATTAAAAACAAAAATGCTCGATGAAATATTAAAAGTAAATAAATTAGCCTCTAAATAAATTAGTTGAAAAATATATGTCGAATAAACTTATTATTCCGATTGCTGGTTTGCATTGTAAAGCCTGCGAAATTTTAACTGAAGATAGTTTAAAGGAAATAAAAAATGTAAAAAAAGCGGAAGTAAATCATAAAACTGGATTAGCGGAAATAACCTATGAAGGAGAGGAACCTAAACTAGAAGAAATTTCTGCTAACTTAAAGGCCGCTGGATATGGCCTGGGAAGTACTTCAGCAAACGCAACTTCTAAAAAAGATTTCAGTTATTTTATTTCTATTACGGCAGCAGTTTTAATAATTTATTGGTTACTTAATCAAACTAACCTACTTGATTTTGGCGGACTTATTAAGGGTGATTTTTCCTGGCCCCTCGCCATTCTCGTTGGTTTAGTCGCCGGTGTTTCTACTTGCTTAGCCTTAGTTGGCGGTTTAGTTTTTAGTCTCGCCGCTAATTATGCTAAAAATCATCCCGAAGCAAGTAGCAAACAAAAATTTATTCCGCATCTTATTTTTAATCTTGGTCGTATAGTCGGATTTTTTATTATGGGTGGACTTCTGGGAATAGTCGGTTCGGCCTTTAAAATGTCTTCCCTGCTTAATTCCATTATCGCTTTAATAATCGGAATTGTAATTTTAATTTTAGGTTTAAAATTATTAGATATTTCTCCGGCTTTAAATAAGTTAGATTTTTCCCTTCCAAAAAAATTCGGTAAAGTAGTAAAAATCGAAAGTCCTTTATTTCTTGGGGCGTTAACTTTCTTTCTGCCCTGTGGATTTACTCAAGCGATGCAAATATATGCCCTTGGTACCGGTAATTTTATCGAAGGGGGATTAATTATGTCTTTATTTGCCCTAGGAACTGCCCCAGGATTATTAGGCATAGGCGGAGCGAGTTCTTTGCTTGGTAAAAAGAAATCAAAAAATTTCTTTATTGCCGCCGGAGTTATTGTCGTCGCTTTCGGATTATTTAATTTAGTTAACGGCTATCGTTTATTTAAAATCTCGGCGCCGACTATCTTTCAAAATAATAGCGCTAACGAGAAGCAGCCTAAAAAATCAAATACCGTAAACGCAAATTTAGAAATAGAAAATGGAACTAGAATAATCCGCATGAAAGAAACTAATCGCGGTTATGTTCCTAATTCATTTGTTATTCTAAAGGATCAACCAGTAAAATGGATAATCGACGCCGAAGCGCCTTATTCTTGTGCGAGTGCCATAGTTGTCCCAACTTTAAAAATACAAACCCAGTTAAAACCAGGAGAAAATATTGTTGAATTTACACCAAACAAAACAGGAGAAATAAGTTTCTCCTGCTCAATGGGAATGTATACGGGAAAGTTTTTAGTAGTTGAAGATGAGGCTGATTTACGTTAATTTATTTTTTTAGCTTAGTGCTTCCCTTAATTAATATTTTACCAATCTCAAAAATCATAATACTTAAACAGCCGTAAGCAACAACCGGAATCCAATCAAAAATTGATAATGGAACTGTACTTAACAACCGATTAAGGATAGGTGTATAAACAGAAACAACAATTAGCGCCGCTCCTAAAAAAGTAGCATAAACTAAAAATTTATTAGAAAATGGCTTGCTCTTAAAAAATGATTTTTTTAAGCTCCTAACGGCATAAATATAAAACATCGTACTAAGCCCCAAAGAAGCAAACATGATTGTCCGCGCTAAATGAATATCGCCGACGATTTTAAAATAATAATAAAATAAAGATAAAGCAATCACATCCATGATAATCGTGTAAAAAGCGATTATTTTTTGTAGCCTAACGGTTAAAAATGGCTGGTCTTTACCCCTTGGCTTATCTTTCATAACATCATCATCGGAAACATCAAAGGCTAAACTCGCCGCTGGTAGAGGGTCTTCAATCAGTTTAATCCATAAAATCTGAACCGGTAAAATTGGTAGCGGCCAGCCCATCAGAATTGTCGTTCCAATAATAATCATCTCCTGGAAACAGTCAGTAAATAAATACAAAATAACTTTTTGAATATTATTAAACGTTATTCTTCCCTGTTTAACCGCCTCAACAATAGTTAAAAAATTATTATCAAGTAAAACAAGGTCAGCGGTTTCTTTGGCAACATCCGTTCCATTCCCAACCGCAACACCAATATCCGCTTTTTTCAAAGCCGGAGAATCATTGATTCCATCGCCAGTCATCGCGACAACTTTTCCAATCTCTTGAAAAGCATTTACGATTCTTAGTTTATGATGGGGATTAACACGCGCATAAAGCCGAATATCATTGATACGTCTTTTGAGCTCGGTATCACTCATCTTATCAAGTCGCTCACCATCAATTACATTATGACTATTAATTTCTAAACCTAATTCTTTAACAATTGAAATTGCCGTTTGCTCATGGTCGCCAGTAATAATTACCACGCGAATACCAGCTTCACGACAAGACTGAATCGCTTGCTTAACGTCCGCTCTAATTTGATCACGGAGCGAAAAGAAGCCGACTAAAGTTAGGCCGTCTAAATCGCTAACAACGAGACTTCTATCTTTTACGCCCGTTCTTTTTTTATAAGCAAGAGCAATAACGCGTTCGCCGGTTTTAGTAAATTTATTAATTTGATTAATAAATTCTTCTCTATCTTTTTTTAATATTTTTTTCTCACCCCCCGCGATTTCCATCATTGATGATAATTCCAGAATTTTTTCAGGCGCTCCTTTAACATAAATTATTTCGCCACCCGTTTCGGCTTCGTTTAAAGTCGCCATCATTTTTAAATCAGAAGAAAAAGCGATTGTATCTAAACGTGGCTCTAATAATTCTAATTCTTTACGGTACAAACCAATCGCGGCACCAGAAAGTAATAAAGCCTTATCGGTAGGATTTCCAGATATTTTTAAGGCTTCAACTTTATCACCCGGATTTTCTATTAAACCATCATTGCAAATAACGCTAATTTTTAAAGCTAAAGAACGACTGCCGGCTTTTTCTACCTTACCATAAGTTATCAGTCTATCGACCATCATTTCTCCTTGAGTTAAAGTTCCAGTCTTATCGGCACAAATTACCGAAACCGAACCTAAAGTTTCTGCAGCCACCGCTCGACGAACTAAGCCCTGCTTCTTAGCTAAACGTTGCATACCAATTGCTAGAATAATAGTCATGGCTGGAATTAATCCCTCCGGAACAGCAGAAACAACAACTACCACCGAAACCATAAACATTTCAAAAATATCACGACCCGATAAAATGCCAATTAAAAAAATTACGATATTAGCAACTACTAAAAATATTCCGAGTTTAATCCCAAATTTATTAATCTGTTTTTGCAGTGGAGTTAGCTCATCACTCGTTTCTTTAATTAAAGTAGCAACCTGGCCAATTTCTGTTGCTTGGCCGATAGCGATTACAATCGCACGGCCAGAACCATCAGCGACTATCGTCCCTTGATGAGCAATATTAAATCTTTCCGCTAGTGGAACCGATTTAGCAATTTCTTGAATATTTTTTACAACCGGTAAAGATTCGCCGGTAAGCGGAGCTTCGTTAATTTTTAAATTCTTAGCAATAAAAATTCGCGCATCCGCCGGGACAACATCCCCAGCCGCTAATTCAATTACATCGCCAATCACTAAATTTTCTCTTTCAACAATCGATAATTCTCCATTACGCCAAGTTCTTACTTTATAAGTAACCGCGTTATTTAATTTTTCTAAAGCATTATTGGCTTTCCATTCCTGCAAGAAACCAATAGTATTGGTAATTAAAACTACAAACAAAATAATCCAAGAATCGCTACTATGCCCCGCTAAAAAACTTATACCGAGCGCGGCGATTAAAATAAAAACGAGCGGATTTTTAAATTGTCCAATAAATAAACGTAGCCCCGTCCAAGCTTTTTCTTTAGGGAGTTTATTAAAACCATTTTCCGTTAGGCGCTTAGCCGCTTCAGATGAGTCCAGACCGGTAAGAGTAGATTCCAACTCCTTAAATACTGAATCTGCTGTTAATTGATAAAAGATAATTTTATCCATAATTATAAATTTAAGCCTTAATTCTTCTTTAATTTTAACATAAGAGAGGCTTTTTTAAAAATAAAAAAACGACCCCTAAATTTAAGGGGTCGTCCAATATTATTTAGCAGTCTTATCTATTCATCATGTGGCCAGCGCCTAAACCATTACCAGCACCCATCCCCATCCCCATTCCTCTACCACCACCGCCATTTTCAAGACCTAAATCAGTAAAAATAGCACGTGCTTGTTCCATTAACTTATGAGCTTCAGCAAATTTAGCAAAATTAGCTTCAGTAACTTTAGCAACCATTGGACTATCTGCGCCTTCAGCCTTTACCCAAGCATTATAATCATTAGCATTAATTGCAGCCATAGCTGCAGTATGTCGAGCATCTCTCTCGGCTTGGAAAGCAATACGCTCGGCGTCAGTTTTACCTTGGCCAAGACCTAATCCTCGACCTTGAGTTTGAGCTGTATTGTTATTCAAATTTTTTACAGCATTATTATTTACTGCGGCATCCGCAGCAACCATCCCACCAGCCATTAAAGCAATTGCTCCTATAACCGCGGCTCCTTTTAATAGATTATCCTTTTTCATATTATTTAGTTTAATTATTAATTAGCTTGACTATTAAGATCTTAACTTGTTCGTCTGCTAGTTAATACGCACTCTAAGAATATTTCTTCAATCTATAATTATCTCGTCATTGGTATCGGCGACATCATCGGCGGAGACATATTTGGCCGTCCTGGACCCATATGTTTAAAGAAGCCTCTACCCGGCATCATCGGCATAATTCTAATAACTTCAAATCGAGTATCTGATTTTTTTTCTCCCAATAAACGAATAGGCTGACCGATAACAATCATAAATTTTTCGTCTTCTTCTCGAGTTACAATGGTCCACTCCTTATCATCTTTATCAACTAAATTAAATTCATTATCTTTAAGCGGCGAAGAGGTAATCCCCAACAATCTTCCTTCTTCAGGATTTGACCAAAAAGCAATATGAGGATTCATCATCTGGCCATAAACCGGCGTTTGTTTTTCTAACATTTCATCCAGCTCTTCTCCCCAGCCAATTAAAGTAAAGAAACCTCCTAAAAAAATACTAGCCGAAACCGCGACAGTAATGATTAGCCAAATTGGGTAACGATATCCTGTTTTAGTATGTTTTAAATTATAATATATGACAAAAACAAAAATTCCTAAAAATAATATCCAAAGATAGGGCATGGTTAAAATTAACATTTCCGCCCAGCTCTTATTTATTTCCCCTCTCATACCGAAATCGCTATATCGAAAAAAATAAATCATAATCGAAACGGCAGTCCCCGCAGCTAATAAAGCAAGGATTCCTACAAACCAAATAGAGTAATTTTTTAACAAAAAATACCAACGTCCCTTGGGCTTAATTTTATGTGCTTGTAACTGTTGTAATATTTTTTCGTCGAGATTTTTGATTTCCATATATTTAACTGAAATTTTTATTGGCTAATACTTTTTTTAGTTCCGCTTTAGCCTTATTCATTCTTGAGGCAACCGTACCAAGCGGTTTTTTAATAATATCGGAAATTTCTTGATAATCTTTTTCTTCAATATATTTTAAAATTATAATTTCTTGAAATTTTAAATCTAATTTATTAATTGCATCAGAAACTTCATGCTTTAATTCTTCACGGGATAATTCTTCAATGATATTAGTATCTCCCGCGAGCTCTTTAGCCTGGCTATCCTGGATATCAATATCTAGCAACTGCGGTCGCACTTTTCGCTTGCGATAATTATCAATTACTTCGTTATGAGCGATACGATATATCCAAGAAGAAAATTTTAAACCATCATCAAATTCATTAAGGTTTAAATAAACTTTAATAAAAATATTTTGTAACATATCTTCAGCTTCTTCTAGGCCAACATTAGAAATGCGTCTAATGTATCGTAATAATTTATCTTTATACCGATTAACTACGCAAGAAAAAGCGCTCTGGTTTTCCAGAATTATAATTACCAACTCTTCATCAGTTTTCTTTTCTAGCTCTAAATTATTTATCATAAAATAAGCTTCCAGGCTTTCTAATGTATACGCTAATTAGACTTTTTTCTTCATTTATCTAAAATATCGAGTGATTAGATTAATATAACAAAGAATTTGACTTTTAGCCAATAAAATTGTAAATTGAGCTTAAGCTTAGCTATCCTATAGTTAGAGCCGCGTAAAGAACTTTAAAAATTAACATTTTAAATCCATAAGCCATGATTAAAATTTTCTTTAACCCGAATCAATGGGAATTAATTTTCCCGATTGCTGCCGTTTTAAAAAATAAGCCCAATGAGTTAATAATAATGAACCCAGTTGAGCCTAATGAAATAAACGAGTATCAGCTAGCTGAATTTGTAAACCAACAAAAAGAAAAAATTTTGGACGCGAGGGCCGAAGTAGGTTATATCGATGATCCAGTACTCCTATTTCAAAAAGAAAAAATATATCTTTTTGGAATTCACCCTACAAATAATGAAGATTGCAACCATTTAATTAAGTTCTTTGAAAATCATAAGAATAATATCAGACTTTGGTTTGATAATCATAAATGGAACAAAGGCATCTTACATTACGTTAATGAATATCCGAATAAAATTAAGGTCTTCCCGAATCGAGAATATTTGGACATACTAAAAGAACTCGGATGTGAAGTTTCGGATAACTGGATAGCAGCTGCTCGCTCCATAACTAAAATTGATTTTTCCAATAAACTTGCCGACCGCTATCTAACCATTTTATCGGCCGGGACTACTCAAGACGAAAACAATTTTAATTGGACAAATTATTATCTAGATAGCTTTCAGCTTTCAATTGAAGAATTGATTAATGGTTATAATGACCCCCTACTTGATGACATGGTTACTGAGGTCGATAAAGCGTTTGAATATGAAGATAAAATAAAAAAGTGTTTTATTGATAATCATGTCGCTTTTTTGAAAGCTAAATCTGCCGGTCGTCCAGTCGGCTACCTTGATCTTGGAGAAATGAATCCTTTTATGGATTTAAGCTGCATTTTAGATTATGGTAAAAAGAAATTTCCCTGGTTGGTAGTAATATCTTATATTATCGATGGGAAAAAAATGATTAATGCCGATTCTAAAAAAATTCCAGTTATAGAAGTCCTAGAAAAATATCGGGACATGTATCAAGAGCTCGCGGATAATACCGACTTACTTCTAACCCTGTTAGAAAATGAGGTATTAAATTATGAAATGTAAATACAAATTGTTTATAGTTAAGCCCGATTAAAAACCGGGCTTTTTCTTGCTTAAATATTTTTTTTTAACTATGATAAAGGCATAATTATATGCAAACTCCAATTCGAAAAGGTGATCCGCGTTTATTTGAAAAAGTAGACCCAGCGATGACTCAAGAAAAATATTACGAGCTTCAAAAAAAAGTTAAGTTCATGAAAGAAGTTAAACGTCCTCGTGAAGCTGAAGAAGTTAAACGTTTAGCACTAATGGGCGACTTTTCTGAAAATACCGGCTACCAAATTGCCAAAGGGCGTTTGCGCGGATTAAACCAGAGGATTTTAGAAATGGAAGATTTATTGGGAAAAGCCGAAATTATTAAGCCGATTAAAAATAGTAACCTCGTCCAACTCGGAAGTAGAGTAACAGTTGAAATAAACGGCAAGATTAAAACTTATCAAATTTTAGGTTCAACCGAAACTAACCCCGGAGGCGGAACAATTTCCCATTCTTCTCCTTTGGGGGCCGCTTTACTATCACGCGCTAAGGGTGAAACTATAAAAATAAGCCTCGCCGATAATAAGGAGGCTTACTATAAAATTTTAGAAATAGAATAGGCTGGAGAAAATCGGACAACTGAAATAAGGCGCGGATACTTTATTTCAATTTCTTCGTCCAAGCAAAAATAATATTTTTTACTTTCGTTTCATAGCCCTTAAATCCATGAAGCGATTTTTTTATCATTAAAACTTCAGTTGATTTTCCGGCTACAGCCTTTTTAAACCAAGCAAAAACTTCAACCATCGGTCTATCAGTAAATTGATCTTCACCAGCTAAAATAACCAAAAGTGGTTTTTTTATTTTTTGTAAAATTATCGGCTTTTTATTAGGAACGGCATAGCTAAACATTTCTTCTACGCTTTCCGGCGTAAACAAACTTAAAAATCTCTGAGCGTCAACCGGCCTAGCCCAGTATGTTTCTGGTAAAAGCGCCCCTGGTTTTCCGGCCGCGACTAACTTTCTCGCTTCCTTTAACGCGCGGTTAAATATTTTAGGATTAGTAAATTTTACCGTATCAGCATAATCACTCATCGGCGCTAGAAGCACAGCTCCGGGAACACAGACAGGATTTTTCCGAGAAAGATAATAAGCTGCTTTATTGCAACCAGTTGAATGACCAACTAAAACAACTTTTTTATAACCAAATTTAAGCGCGGTATTTATTACCCCGTCTATATCATCAATACAATCTTCAAAAACTTCATGTGCCTGACCAATTAAAATTGATTCGTATTCATCTAGTTGATGTGGATTTATTTTTCTAAATTGATTAACCAGGCCAAAACCACGGTTATTAAAAACTAAAACCGCGGCATCATCAGCTACCATTTTTTCTGCTAATTCTATTCGCGAAAAAAGATTTCCACTTAAACCGTGAAGAATAATATAAATTGTCTTTACTTTTTTTGGTCCAAAAATAAAGCCGTGCAAAGCGATATTTTTTGGCGTAATAATTTTGATAACTCTAGCTTCCATATTTTTATACTTTTATTTATCCCAATATTTAAATTCTAGCAGAAAACACCTATAAAAACAAAAAACAAAAGGAGGCTGTTTTTGCCTCCCCTTAATTCTATTGTTTTTCTTTTTTCTTAACCACAACCGGCTTTTTAACACCAAGTGTCCAAAGCTGTAGCTTCGCATTCTTGCCTTTTTGGGAAAAAACTTTAAAACGCAACTGCGAATTGTTCTTATCCTTATAAAGGTGTGTGATGAAATCATATTTTTCGACACGAAAAACAGAATGTTCATTACCTTCATTATCGAATAGCGAAACGTTTTCTTCTAACTGACTAAGTTCCAATAACCGCTTTGCGATTATGCCATTAGTGTGAGCATCTTCCGGCTCAACAAACCAAGCAATTTCTGTACTCATGATTTCTACTTTTTAAAAGTTCAACTATATAAATTTACTATTTATTAAATTTAAAATTCAGCATTTTTTGGCGTTCTCGGAAAAGGAATCACATCGCGAATATTGGCCATTCCGGAAAAATACATAATTGCCCTTTCGAAGCCAAGCCCAAAACCAGCATGTTTCATCGCGCCATATTTTCTCGTATCTAAATACCAATTATAATCTTCCAAGTTCATATTCAATTCTTTGATGCGATTTTCTAAAACATCAAGTCGCTCTTCCCTTTGGCTACCGCCAATAATTTCTCCAATCCCCGGAACAAGTAAATCCATCGCCGCGACCGTTTTCCCGTCGTCGTTCTGGCGCATATAAAAGGCTTTAATATCTTTAGGATAATCGGTTAGGAAAACTGGCTTACCAAAAATCTTTTCGGTAATATATCTTTCATGTTCCGTTTGTAAATCAATTCCCCAAGAAACCGGATAAGCAAATTTTTCGCCGCTATTAATAAGTAAATCAATCGCTTCCGTATAAGGTAAACGAACAAATTCTGAATTTAAAATATTATTTAATTTTTCCATTAAGCCCGTATCGATAAACTTATTAAAAAATTCCATTTCTTCAGGAAGTTCTTTCAAAATATAAGCAATTAAATATTTAATCATTTTTTCCGCTAAATTCATATCATCATTTAAATCAGCAAAAGCCATTTCCGGTTCCATCATCCAGAATTCACAAGCATGACGAGTAGTGTTAGAATTTTCCGCTCTAAAAGTTGGACCAAAAGTATAAACTCGATTTAAACCCATAACTAAGGCTTCAGCTTCAAGTTGACCACTAACTGTTAATCCGACTTTCTTGCCAAAAAAATCTTGAGCATAATCAATTTCTCCGGATGGTAATTTGGGCGCGCCTTTTTTTAAATCAAAAGTTGTAATGTTAAACATTTCCCCCGCTCCTTCCGCATCACTTCCAGAAATTATCGGCGTATGAATATAAGAAAAACCTTCTTCTTGAAAAAATTTATGGATGGCAAAACTTAACGCCGAGCGCAAACGAAAAACTGCCGAAAAAGTATTGCTGCGTCCACGTAAATGAGCGATGGTTCTTAAAAATTCAAAACTATGGCTCTTTTTTTGTAGAGGATAATCAGCCGCTGCTAAATTGATTACGGTAATATTTTTTGCCTTAAGTTCAAAAGTCTGACCGGCAGCAGGCGATTCCGATAAAATACCAACTACTTCTAAAGCAGAGCCGATTGTTAATTTTTCAATTTCACTGAAATTTTCTAAATTAGTATCAAAAACAACCTGCAATCCTTTAAAAAAAGTCCCGTCATTTACTTCAATAAAACCAAATTCTTTAGAACTTCTAACCGTTCTCACCCAAGCGCCAACCTTAACTTCCTTCCCTAAAAATTTAGCAGTTTCGCGATGAAGCGATTTAATATCCGTATAAGCCATATATTTTTACTATTTTATTAAACTAATGCCATTATCTTAATACAAAAACAATATTTTTTCAATATCAACCTAAAAACTAATATTGTCAGAATTTTATAGACTGGTAACTAGGTTAATTGGCTTATTTTTTTTATAAGCCAATATATTTTCGATCGTTGTATCTAAAATCCTGATTAAAGCTTCGTGGGAATTAAAAGCGTTATGAGGAGTAATTATAACCTTAGAATTTTGTAACAAAAGATGATTACGTAAAACAGTTTTTAAATCAATTTTACTATTAAACGTTTTAGACAATAATTCTTTTTCTTCTTTAATAAAACCTTCTTCCTCTAGAACATCCAAACCGGCCCCAGCTAAAATTCCTTTATCAAGTGCTTTAAGTAAAGCGGAGGATTCTACCAGGCCACCGCGAGAAGTATTAATTAAATAAGCTCCTTTTTTTATTAATTTTATATTATCGTGGTTGATTAAATGATGAGTTGCCTTATTATATGGAACATGCAAACTAATAATATCCGAATTAGCTAATAGATAATCAAGAGAAACATATTTAACTCCCAAAGACTTTATCAAGTCTTTATTTGGCTTTAAATCATGAACCAATATCTTCATTCCTAAACTGGAAACTATGCTAGCAAATTTTGAACCAATATGGCCTAAACCGACTAACCCGATAATTTTATCTTTAAGGTCAAACCCGCGTAAGCCATCTAAAGAAAAATTTCCGGTTCTCGCTCTTTCAACAGAAGGAAGAAGCTTGCGTGATAGCGCCAATAGTAGAGCTAGTGTATGCTCCGCAACGGTATTTTCGCCATAAAAAGGAACATTACTTACTTTTATTTTTCTGGCCTTACAAGCCTCTAAATCAATATGATCAAAACCGGTTGACATAGTCGCTATCATTTTCAATTTTGGTAATTTTACTAGAGTCTCTTTATCAATCGGAGAATAAATAAAGGCTGATAAAATATCAACCTCACTTAAATTTTTAGAATTTTTTTTAACCGGCGTATCATGAAATTCTAATAACAAGGTTTTATCTTTAGCTAAATGGCTAAGAATATATTTTTCCTCCCATTTTTCCAATTCAAAAAAAGCAACTTTAATTTTATTTGGCATATAATTTAAGCACTAATTCAACTAGCTACTGATTTTTCATTTTTTTTATTTCTTCTTTCATTTCAACCATTTTAAGTTCGCGACCAACCATGCTATTTAATAATCTCATGTAAGCGCTTAATAGCATCTTTTTTATTAGCTTCTTGTGTGCGGTATTGCT
>CAIOGK010000103.1 GCA_903857815.1 Candidatus Falkowiibacteriota bacterium | reverse complement strand
GTTTATTAACTTTTTATTATTATAACATAAAATATAAATTATTAAAAACAAAAAACCGCCACTGAAAGGCGATTTTTTATATTTTTATTCTCGTTATTTTTCTTATTTTTTCTTATTTTTGCGATTTATATCAACCTCGATAGTTGTTTCTCTTTCATCAGCTTTTTCCGGTGGAATTTTAACATCAACTGTTTGCTTTAAAATATGATGACCGCAAACAGTTCCCCTTACACCATCGACATTAACCTTAGTTCCGATTGGTGGCAACTTACCAGCCATTTCTTTATAACCTTCATACTCAAAAGATAAACAACACATTAAACGTCCGCACATACCCGAAATTCTCTCTGACCCTCGATGAACAACCTGTTGAGCTTCCGCCATCTCAGAAGTAATCGAAGAAAATTCACACAAAAAGTCTCGACAACATAAACCGCGACCGCAAGGTCCACAATCGCCAGTAATCTTTGCCTCATCCCTAGTTCCAATTTGAGTTAAACGAATATTCGCGCTAAATTTAGCCGCTAATTCTTTTACTAAATCACGAAAATCAACCCGACCATCTGAAGTAAAAGCAAAATTAATGCGATTACCGTCTAAAGAAAAGTGGGCATCAATTAATTTCATCGGTAAATTTGTTCTTTCGATTGCTTCACGACAAAAATTCATCACCTCATTTTTGCGATTTTGATCAGTAACTTTTTCGACATCTTCAAAAACCGCCTTTCTAATAATCGGCTTAATTTCTTTTGCTGTTCCATTATCAATGGTACCAATATCAGTTTTTTCTTTTTCTAAACAAAAGGCAATTATTTTACCTAGTTCTTTACCCATCTCGGTTTCAACAATAACATAATCGCCAACCGCTAAATCAAGTCCAGCAGTTGAAAAATTATAAACCTTATCCCAAGGGGCAAATTGTACTTGGACTATTTTCATAAATTCAAATTAATTTTTGAATTTATATTAAAGAGAGTATCTAACAAATTTGATAATTTTAGCACCGCCTAAAATATCTTTAATTTTCTTTTTATCATCTTTGATATATTCCTGCTCATTAAGACAAACTTCAGAATAATACTTACCCATTTTACCGGCGACAATTTTTTCTACCATTTCTTCCGGTTTACCTTCTTTCAAAAGTTGGGCTTTATAAATTTCTTTTTCTTTATCCATTTCTTCTTGAGCAACTTCTTCTGGACTTAAATATTTAGGATTAGCAGCAGCAACTTGCATTGCTACATCAGAAGCAACCTCACTCTTTTCCGGTTGATCAAGGGCAACTAAAACTCCAATCTTGCCACCAAGATGTGAATAGGCAGCGACTGTAGCGCCTGTTAATATTTCAAAACGTTTAATACTCATCTTCTCACCGATAGTTCCGCTTAAAGTATCTAGCGCCTCAGAAACTGTTCCGCCATCAAGTGGAGAGCTTAAAAGGGCCTCTAAATTACTAGGTTTAACACTTTTTACTATCTCTAAAAGTTGTTCGGCAAAAGCTTGAAATTTTTCATTTCGAGAAACAAAATCAGTTTCAGAATTTAATTCTAAAATATAACCTTCACTTTTCTCAACATTAACAGCAACTTTTACTACGCCTTCATTAGTTTCGCGATCAGTTCTTTTAGCTGCTTTAGCAATCCCCTTTTTACGTAAAATTGCGACCGCTTTTTCTAAATCGTTATCAGCTTCCTTTAAAGCTTTTTGGCAATCAACCATGCCGGCGCCGGTCATGTCACGCAATTTTTTTATAAGTTCCATATTGATAAACAAGATTTTTAAAATACTATACGAGTAAATTTTAAGAATCTATAATTAATTTTTTAACTTTTTTTAACACCAAGAAGCGTTTCTTTAATAGCCTTTAAAACTAAAGTAATAGTTTTAGTCGCATCATCATTAGCGGGAATCGGATAATTTACTTCTTCAGGGTTAACATTAGTATCACAAATAGCGATAATCGGAATATTTTTTTGTTGCGCTTCTTTAATAGCAGTTTCCTCTTCTTTAATATCCCAAACGAAAAGAGCATCTGGAAGTTTATTTAGAGAAGCAAGACCACCAACACGAACTTTTAATTTTCCAATTTCGCGATCGAAGTCGAGTCTTTCTTTTTTAGTATATTTTTCTAGTTTACCTGAATCTTTTTTCTCAAGTAAATCTAGGTATTTTTTAACTGATTTTTTTACAACTGTGAAGTTAGTTAAATATCCACCTAACCATTTACCAACAATATAAGGCTGATTAACTTCGATGGCCATTTTTTGTAATGGCTCAGAAACCTGATTTTTAGTACCAACAAATAAAATGCTCTTACCTTCAGAAACTAATTTAGCCATAAAATCTAAAGCTTCCTCAAATTTTTCCTGAGTCTTCTTAAGATTAATAATGTAAACTCCATTCTTAGAGGTAAAGATAAATGGCTTCATCTTTGGGTGCCAACGATTAGTACGATGACCGAAGTGCATGCCGGCTTTCAACATCTCTTCAATACTTGGTGTTTTTGACATATTTTTTCTTTGTTACGTCTGCTCCCTTGCCTCACTTAAGTGAGGAAGAAAATAATGGTCTAAGACCATAGGAGCATGATGATTAATTAAAAAGAGCTCAGCTTAAAGAGGCGGAGTCTCTACCTATTAAAATATACTAATTTTAGTAAAATGTCAAGAATAATTAAGCTTTTTTACTTTAACTGAGTAAGACTTTAATAATAAAGATATTTTTGCTAATATTAGATATTTTTTTCAAATTTATACTGCGGTCTTTTATCTAAATGCCAGTATTGTTTCCAATTACAATCACCAAGTGAACAATCAAAAATTTTCAATCTATTCTTCAAGGCAATTTCCATATTAATTTTTGTCATGTACTTGAAAACCTCTTTCACCTCACTAACATCAGACCCAACAATTAAATAATAATAAACATCTTTATAAATAACTGATAAAGAGTAGGCTAATTTTATGCCATCAACCTCAATTGCGACCATCTTAAAATCGAGGGGTAATTTTAATAAGTCAAAAAATGCTTGACGTTCTGACCTCGTATTCAAATATGATTCCTCGCCAAAATTTTTAACATTCAAATCCATTAAAGATGCTAAATCTTGAAAATCATTATAAATAACTTTTACTTCATGTTCCTTTTCCAGCAAAGCGAAGAGTCTCTTAAAATTATAGCGCTTCCGACCATTAGGAAAAGCGTAATTTAAATAATCATCAAAATTATTAAATTTAGAAATATCAACTAAATAAACATAATCCTCTAACGGAAGTGAAGAGATAAATTCATCTTCACCCGTTAAATCAAAAACTTGAACGGGATGCGGAAAATCTATGTTAAATAATTGGGGTAATAAGTATTCATAACCTTTTTTAAAAAAAGGTCGATTCCCTTCAATGAATGCTTCTGCTAAAAATTCTAAATAGTTTTTTTTCTCATTATATTGCAAAGGTAAAAGGGCTATCTCTTCCCCATTATCATAAGCAACATAAAAGAAAAGCGGCTGGGGATCATTTTTATAAAAACAATATCTCACTTCCCACAAATCATACAATGTCTCCTTGGGAGTTAATTTTTCCCAAATCATTCGTGCTTGTTCCAAATCATTCACCAGCTTAATTTCTATCATATATTATTAAAGAATATTCGGTTGCAAATGATAATATGGCGGGTTATCTTTATAACGTTTAATCGCTAAACGAATTACTTCTTCTAAAAAATCCCCATAGTCCATTCCGACTACTTCGGCGGAAGCAGAAAAGCACCCTTCTTTATCTAACGACGGATTAGGATTAAGTTCCAAAACATAAGGATTATTATTTTTATCAACCCTAATTTCTATACGACCATAATCGTGGCAGTCTAAAATTTTATAAGTATCAAGCGCAATTTCTCCGAGTAACGTTTCTAATTTTTTACTAATATTTTTCGGCGGTCGCTGCACAACAATCTTTTGATAAACTGGGTCATCAGTATATTTAGCCTCAAATGGATAAATATGCCACTTATCAGACGGCAAATCATCAAAGATAGAACGTGATAAAGGTAAAACTCTTAAATCATCATCATCGCGACCAATAATTGGAACATCATATTCATCACCCTCAATATATTCTTCAATTAAAGCGGGGCGACCAATTTCGCCAATAACTTTTTCTAACTGACGACGTAATTCCGATGCATTTTTTACGACCGAATCATTAGTAATTCCGATAGAATTATCGGTATTAGCCGGTTTTACAATTAAAGGATAGCGTAAATCATCCCTAACATCATCATCAAGTGAATATATATAATCCCATTCCGGTGTAGGAATTTTATGATAATTTAAAAGCTTTTTAACTCTTATTTTATCAATACAAAGTCCCAAAGTAAATGGATTTGAGCCAGTATAAGGAATCTGTAAAACATCGAAGATCGAAGCAGCGTGCGGTTCTAGAAGGCTAGAATTATTTATTCTTTCACAAACATTAAAAACCAAATCAACATCACTATTTTTGAGCTCATTGAATACTTTTGGTAAATCATTAAAATCAAAAAAGGTTATTTTATAGCCCCGAGTTTTTAAGGCTTCTTCGATTTCTTTTCCGATAACAGTTAAATCATTTTCAATAGTCGTTTCTTGATCGTTAGCACTTTCATCATAAAGATTACAAGCAATTCCAATATGAAGATTGCGTTGATTAGAAATCGCCATGCGTCTGATTTTTTCAATTTTTGAACCTCTTTTCAAAATCTCACGATTAACCGCCGAAATAGAAAAAGGAGTTTTACGTGCCGTCTTACCAATCGATGAGGCGGGATGAAATTTAGCGACTTCATAGCTTATCAAGTCGGTAGCGAGACGCAAATTATCTTGAGCATCAAGCGGATTATGCCCAGAAACTAAAATCCAGCCCAAATATTCATAACCATCAGGAGGAGACATAACCGAATCGCCAATCTTTTTTTCAAATTGGAATTCCTCAACGTATGGAAGTTTTTTTAAATTATCATCAATTTCTAAATTTACCAATATTCCTGAATGATTAGAAGCAAAAGTATCAGCTACTAAATATTGATATGGCCCGGAAGGAAATTCGAATTTAGGAACATAAATTCCGCAGACAACTTTCAAATAATTTTCAATCAAATCAACTCGCCAAGCAGCTTTAACGCTAGAATAAACCTCATCGCCACCAAGCCTCATATTAATCTCTAAGGGCATCGGCCCTTGAGGAGTAGATTTAGCTTCAAAATGAATACAACCATTTAAAATACCGAGTTTCTCTAACGTTTCATCCGCCATAGTTAATAATTGAGTCTGATGTTTAGCGGGCAAGTTTGAAGGAGTTATCCTCATTGTCTCGATAAAGAATGGCTCTTTAGTTTGACCATTATCAGAGATTGCACAAAATTTTATTTTTCCATTTTGCACTAAAATATCTAAATCAACTTCATCACCATCAATATATTCTTCAACAAAAACGCCAAGACCATCAGATAAAGCAGACTCGACTTTAGGAGACATTTCTTTTTTTATATATTCGTAGCTCTCTCTCAATTCTTCTTCGTTATTAACTCGCATCACAAACGCACTACCAGCACCATAGGCCGGTTTAACTACCAAAGGAAAACTAAAATTCTTGGTTACTTCATCAATATCGCGACCACTTTTTAGTTCACGAAATTTAATAACTGGTAAATTATTGTGTTTACAAAAATCACGAAAAGAAAATTTATTTCTTACCTGATTAGCAACTTTATAAGGAATCCCGATTAACTTATATTTATCAACAATTTTAGAAACTAATAAAACATCATCCTCTAAAAATGTTGCTACCCCATCCAATTTAACAGTCGGGTTATCTTGCAAAAATGATTCTAAAACTGTAAGCGATTCGGCATAATTAGAGGTATTAACATTAATACAATAATCAGCATAAGGCTGGAAAGTCGCTGCTTCACTACCTAATAAAATTATCTTCATTCCTAAATTTTTTACTTTCCTAACAAAAATTTTTTTAGAATGAAGTGGGTCATTGGCGGAATTACTATTAACTATCAAAATAGTTTTCCCAGATAAAGAATGTTTAGACTGATCACTATTATCGTTTCCATTCATACAAGCAAGCTCAAAAGAGAGCAATTTAATTTATTTAATATTATAAGTTACCCCAACCTCGACAATGACTTCCCGACTACCAGCGGTAATTTGAGGGTCAACCGCTATACCGCCAGCGCCCATACCACCTTTCTCATATCCATAAGAAGAATATGGTAAGGGTTGAACAGTATTTTCCCACCAACCACTAACATCTTTCAATTCAATCCCAGCCGCCGCCGCTAATTCACCGCTTTTATTTTTAGCATCGGATATTGCTTTTACTCGAGCTTGCTGTTTTAAATCATTTAATATTGAAGAGTCAAAAGTTAAACCAGCAACCTGATTAGCGCCGGCTTTAGAGGCCGCTGCAATAACCTTATTTAATCTACCAGGGTCTTTATCGTAACCAGCGACTTTAATAACTAATTGCTGATTAGCATTATAACCAGAAACAACAGAAATATTATCTTTATAATCATACTGCGGATACAAAGAATAGTTTTGAGTTTGAATATCGGCGCTAGAAACATCCAAGCCTTTGACGGCCTGAATAATGTTTTCCATCTTAGTATTTAGCTGATTTAAAGCATCTTCTGCCTTAACAACTTTATCAATTTGAACTCCAAGAGTAACAATCGCTAAATCGGGCGTATAAGCAACTTTACCCTGACCAGTGATAGTAACTTGTTGAAATGGGCGGTTGGTAATTCTATCTCTTAAAATAGAAAGTGTAATAACTCCCGCTAATAAAATCATGCCAAGGAACATTAGCCAAAATTTTGGCTGATGCCAGGCAGAAGTTTGTAAATTGTTTTCTGACATATAAAATTAATGAAATAATAAATAATTAATAAAATTATAGCACAAACACTAAAAACGACAATATAAATAAGCTTTTCTCTGTTTTTCAGGAAGATGTTCAATCGCGTACCGCAAAGCGGTGCGTGGCATATTTTTAAGGTTAGCATCTAAAAATTTTAATAATTCATCGCGACTAATTCGCTTACCAGCCTCTCTCAACATCCAACCGACTGCTTTATGGATCAAATCATGAGAATCATTTAATAATATTTTTGAAATTAAAAACGTTTCCCTAAAACTTCCCTGACGAATAAAATAAAAAGTGGAAACAATGGCAATTCTTCTTTCCCAGATATTATCAGACATTGCTAATTTAATTAATAATTTTTCTCTTTTTTGTAAACTACTGTGATTAAATAAAAAATTACCAATAATTTTTGGAGCGCTTAAATCAACTAAATCCCAATTATTAGCCGCTTTAGCATTTTGAAAATAAAAATCAAAAATTAATTTTCTCTCTTCTTCAATCTTAGTGCTCTCATATTTACTTACTAAAATTAAAAATCCTACTAAACGATATTCGTGAATTTTATTTTTTAAAAGCTGAGCAACGTCAGTTAGCGGTGCTAACTTATATTTTACTGCTATTTTACGAGAATCAGGTACTTGAATACCTAGAAAAATATCACCCTCACCATACTCTCCGGGACCAGTTTTAAAAAAGCGCTGCAAAATAAGCGCTTTTTTCGGACTAGCTAAATTATTCAACTCAACAGAAATTTTCCTAAAATAAGACATATTAGACAACTAATAATGATAGTCTTTCTTATTTAAAATAGTAACCGCTCGATATAATTGCTCTAATAATATAATCCGAGCTAATTCATGCGAAAAAGTTAATTTAGATAAAGAAATCTTCTGATAAGATTTAAAAATTTCTTCACTAAAACCTAGACTCCCGCCAATTACTAGAATAATTGAACCTTTAATACTTTCTAATTTATTTGAGAATTCCCAAGAATCAAGTTCTATTCCTTTTTCAGCTAACAAAAAAACGGTAGATTCTAACTTATGACTTAAATAATTTACTAAACGTTTTGCCTCCTCCTTTTTAGCAACTTCATGATTAGACTTAGAAAAAGATTCGCTTTTCAATTCTTCAATTTTTATCTTTACGTAAGGTTTTAACCTTTTAATATATTCTTGAGCCGAAGACTGCCAATATTCTTCTTTAAGTTTACCAAATGTAACAATAGTTAAATCCAGCATAATTTTTATTGCTGATAAAAATCTTTAACCATTTGGTTAAATAGCACTACTTTTTGATTATAATCAAGTGCCGCTCCAGTTTCAAATCCAGTACCGTCTCTCAGTTGAACTATTGCGTTATATAAACTATCTAACTCAGCTACTTTTTGCTTAGTTACCCCAACTCCTTGATATGATTTACCAGAACTTTTTCGAAGTATTTCGATAGTCTTTAATTTTGTCTCATCAAATAAGGCGCCAAAATTATAGTCTCCCGTTTGTGCTTGCCCGCCGATACTATTAGGAATAACGCCAATAGGAAAATAGTTAGTCATCTCTACGTAGCAATATCCCGAATTAGCGATAGAATGCTCAACTGGGCAGGCGATACCAACAGCGCTATGATTAATATCCGGAAAATCTAAAATTGCCGCCCCATATCCAAGTTTGCTTAAAACAGATAGAGCTAAGAATGTCTTATCAGAACAAACACCCTTATTTAAATATAATGTCTCATAAGGAAAATAAGGGTTAGTAATTCCAGCATCTACCTTATACTGATCATAAGGTATAAACTGTACTAATGCTAAGGCGCTCTCTACCAGCTCTTCGTCCGACCAATTATTATTTTTTGCTAAAGCTGATAAAGCATTAACTAAATCAGTAACCGCAGTGTCTCTACTCTTTGTTTGAAAAAATAAATTATAAAAAGCTTCACGAATATTAACCGGCGGATTATCAGCTGGATAGCTATATACCTTTAAAGATTTTGTATAACTCGAATACAATGAAGACGATAATTTTAAGGATACTTCTCGATTAATATTTTTATATTTAAAAGAAAAAT
>CAIOGK010000102.1 GCA_903857815.1 Candidatus Falkowiibacteriota bacterium | reverse complement strand
CCAAATAGTTAATATCAGTCTATTTAAGTCCACAATACTTGACCACTATTTTTTAAAGTGCTATTATTATAGTAGGTTCTTTAACTAACTCCTTATATCCTTTATGCCAATGCTGACGTGGCAAGGAAATCCCCGAGCAATATAAAAACTAGCGTGCTAATCAAAAAGAAATAAGATTTGATAAAAGTAAAATAATTTTTACTAAATCTCATTGAAAATTAGCAAAAATAATTAAAATATTAAGTTTTAACATGCTAGGAGTTGGTGTAAGATATGCTCTTAAGTCAGCAAGTAGCTTCAAATTCCCTGATGGTACCAAAAAATGTGCATCATGAGGGATGAGGCTCAGACGATGGCCTAGTATTTATTTATTTTATATAATAAAAAGCGGCCCGTTCTGGGCCTCTTTTTATTTTCAAAAAAACCCTGTATATTAAACCCGTAACTGATGGGCCTTCTTAAATATAGCGCAATTATCAAAATTTATGTCATTATCAATCGGAATTGTTGGGCTTCCAAACGTTGGCAAGTCAACTCTATTCAATCTATTAACAAAAAAAGGCGTAGAAGCGGCTAATTATCCTTTTTGTACCATAGATCCTAATGTTGGGGTCGTGAAAGTACCTGATTTTCGTTTGGAAAAACTAGCCGAAGTTTCTAAACCTAAAAAAATTATTCCCACGACCATAGAATTCGTTGATATTGCAGGGCTTGTTGCCGGCGCCAGTAAGGGAGAAGGCCTAGGAAATCAATTTTTAGCACATATTCGAGAATGCGATGCTATATGTGAAGTTATAAGAGATTTCAAAGATAAAAATATTATCCACGTTAACGGAAAAATAGACCCCGCTGATGATAAAGAAACTATCAACATGGAACTTATCTTTGCTGATTTAGCAACGGTTGAAAAAAGATTAGATAGAATGAAGCGTGATGTAAAAAGTGGCGATAAGGAAATAAAAAGTAATTTAATAATCCTAGAAAAAATATTTGTTCAGTTAAGTGCCGGAAAAGCGGCCAGAGAATTAACATTTGAAGAAGAGGATTTAGTTTTTGTTAAAAGCTTAAGTCTCCTAACCATTAAACCGATCCTTTATCTTTTAAATACTGATGAAGAAACGGCAAGAGATGTTCTACCGGGAACGAATGAAGAAATAATTAACATTAATGTTAAACTAGAAGAAGAGATAGTAAATTTACCAGAAGAAGAGCAAGCAGAATATATCAAAGAACTCGGCTTATCACAAAGTGGTCTAGACCGACTTATTCAAAGTGCCTATAAATTATTAGGGCTCGATACTTTCTTCACTACCGGCCCAGACGAAACTAGGGCCTGGACCATTAAAAAAGGTTCTAAAGCTCCTCAGGCGGCCGGAGAAATTCATACCGATTTTATTAAAGGCTTCGTTCGCGCGGAAGTAATAAATTGGGAAAAATTTATAGAATGCGGCTCTGAGGGGAAGGCTAAAGAATTAGGCTTAATGAAAATTGAAGGTAAAGAATATGTAGTCCAAGATGGGGATGTCTGTAATTTTTTGATTAATAAATAAGAGCCATACTTCATTTTAAATATTAAATTCATTAGTCAAAGAAAAAAGCCTGACATTTGTATGTGCCAGGCTTTTTATAAATCACTTTGGAAATCTTATATTTTTATTCCGAGTTCCCAAAATTTATTTGTAATTTCAATGATTTTTTGATTGAGCCTTTCTTTTGTTGGCTCTAAAAAAATCATTTGTTCATGACAATTAATTGCAAAATAAATTAACCTTTGCAATTCTTTCCGTGCGCTGTCTTTTTCTAAGTCATCATTACTTTTTTTGTAAAAATGACCCAAACAATTGATCAAACCAGTAAGGGCGTCGACATCAAAAACTTTGGTTCCTGAATTAAATAAACCATCATAGCATTCCTGATTTGGGCAGTTTGCTAAGTAATTATCGATCAATGATTTCTTATCAGCTGAGTGTTTAAACAATATTGGCCATTCGTTAAGCGATAGCCGACCGTGAACAGTAGTAAAAACTAGATAGCTAAGATTATTTAGCAAACACTTCTCGATTACAGCATTTAAGAACTCCGAATCCAATTTATAGTTTGCGCGACCAATTCTATGGCAAACATATTTTGTGTCCTCGGCATCCATTTTTTTGCCGCTTTTTACTCCCGCTAGGAAACTTTCTAAATAAAGCTCCTGCTGTTTTTTATTTTTCTCTTCATTTCTAGCTTTGTCTCTAGATACTATTTCGGAAAAATAAATATACATATCTCCTGAATGAAATAGGGAGAGCCTGCTAAAAATAGCAATCGTATCGTTTTTCCTTTTTTCTTCAGTCGTGCCTTCAAGTTTTTTACCCATTCTCCGTTTAACCAAAAATTGATAAAATCTTTCTGGAATTTTTGTCAGAGCGATAAGTCCGACATAAAACCCGACCAACATAATTTTACCATTCCCGATTTCATCAGATTTTCCAAGATAATCCTGAAGAATTAAGGTGTGAAGAATAAAAATAACAAAAGCAATAAATAATACTAGAAAAAACTTTCCGGATCCGAACAGACCATTTTTGTGAAACAGATAAACGGTACACAGCGCAGTTATCCCAAAAACAACCGTTCTGAAAGTTTGAGCCTCTTCATAATAACCCCAGAAAATAATCCCCGCTAAACCCGTTAAACCGACGGTAATAGCGATATCCAAATTTTTCTGTAACCTTTCTCTTGGCTTAATGGCCTGAGGTTCCCAGTTCAGCATGTCTATTATAATTTTTGAACAGACGCCAAAAATGATTAAACTAAACGAACTGATAAAAAGAAAAATCCTAATGGATATCTCTGCTACCACGTAGCACGCTAAGTAACACATTAAGCCCGTCCAAGATAATAGAACTGCAATCAATAAACCAGTAAAAATACTCCTAGCAACGCCCACGGTCGCCAAAAAAGCAAAAAGTTTTGTTTTCATTATATAAATTTTTAAAGTAACCCTTATCCGGGTCGGAATTCCTAGGATTCAACGCTTAAATTACTATAATTTACGCGCCCCAAGAACCATAAATAATAACACCTAGCTCGATTTTTGTCAATACCAAGCTAGAAAACAAAAACCGCCTCGACTTAGGAGGCGGATTTTAATTGAAATTTAATATAGGCATTATTCTTTCTGCAAAACAACAATCTCCCTAAAAACTTTCTGACCCGGACGACCATAGATTATTGTTCCGCGTCTGGTAGTGGTTTTTTGTATGATTCCGTTACTTCTCAAATCCTCAGGAACAAAATTTACAATCTTAAAACCATTAAAGTTGGGGATTATCGGCTTGTTTCCATAAAATACCGGCCAAATCATCACAACACGTCCACCTGGAACTAAAACTTCGCAAAACTCTTTTATCGCCCCGGTGTATAAACTATTTAGCTCTTTAATAATTTGTTCGAAGTCTATCTGACCTCTTTGCGGTCCTAAATATGGTTCAGTAATAATCGCTTCAACGCTTTCTGCTTTAACAAACTTGGATAAGGCTAAAACATTTTTAACTAAAAACTTAAACTTAATATCATTTAATTTATACAACTCTTTCATCCAAGAAATATTTTTTTTCGTATCCTCTATAGCTCGAATCGATAAATCAGAACCAAAAATATTTTTATAGCCCATAATAATCGCTTCGCTTAAAATTGTTCCTGACCCACAAAAGGGATCGACAATCAAAGCATCTTTGTTATTAACCTGAGCCAAATTAATCATAATTTGCGCCAACTTAGGCGGTATCATCCCCGATAAATCATCTCGTGCTGGACGACCAAAATCACGAAGTGATAAATCTTTAAAAGGTTGAACCGCTAAAGTCTCGCCAATAAAAATTTTATTTTCATGCTCTACTAGGACAATTTCGATTCCTCTAGTTAATAATTTATTTTGGGCAATCACAACACTAGATAAAGTTTTTTCGCGACTCACAACAAAACGTGAACTCACATTCTCTTCACTAAAATGTTTTTTTAATCTTAGTCCTAAATCTTTTTTATCAAATACTCTTACGCCATAATCAGAAAAACCAAAATTAAATTTACCGTCACGACTGGCTTGTTTTTTATCATCAGCCAAATCAACTACATTCTGTAAAATAATGTCTCGTCCAGATGGAGCTGATAACTCCTCGCGAATTATTCCAATTTTAATAATTCCGCCTAAATTAGTAATTAAAGTCTCTGGACTCATTTCCACTAAACTTTCTACAATTAAAAAATCGGCGGCTACTAAAACAGCATCTTTAACATCCATCAGTGAAGCAAGCTCGGCGATAGATAAGGCAGTATTATTCCCTAAAACAAAAAAGTATTTCATATAAAACTATCATAACCCAAGTAATTAAGATGAGCAAACTAAACTATAAATTCAATCTAATATTAGTTATTTACAAACACTTTTTTATTTATAGTGTCAAAATAAAAATTATCTTTAAATTTATTAACATACCCTGAGGTTGTTGTGGCATACTCCCACGTAAATGTACCGAAGTCTACTCTAGAAAAATCATCACTCACTTCTTGAACTCCTAACTGTAGCTCGTGACCGCAAAAGCCATCGCCAGTTCCACACTCCAGAATTATAGGAGATAAAAATACTTTCTGCTTCTTCCCATTTACCTCTAAGTCATTAAGGATTGACTTTCCAACCCAAGGATATCCATCTTCATCAATTACTGTCTCCGTACTATCCTTACAGCAATCGCCGGTATCGTTAAACCTTATTAGATCGGAATTTATTTTAATGGACCCTTGGGTTGTTTCAATTTCTAAAATATTATTGTTTTTTAAATTAACATAAAATTCGGTACCTCCGACTCCGCAGCCTCTTTGGTCTCCACATAAAATTTCGATATTGAAAAAATATGGTTTAATAGCAAAAACCATTTCATTAAGAACGTCATTATAATTACCGTTGTCTCTATTAAAACTGATTATTTTTTTCTTTTCTCCGGTTTTTTTATTTTTAGTATAAATATTGGTTATTCCGCCTTTTAAATAAACATTGTAATCATTAAGCTGGCTAGCATCGACCTTTTCATCTTCAAATGATAGAGCAATATTTCCATAAACATATTTTGGAACAATATCACAAAAATAATAATCATTTTTTTCATCATGAGCCCAATCTTCATCGTCTACAATAAAATTTGTAACATCTTTACTGAGAACCTTGCCATTGCAGAAAATTTGATTCTCATCACCCCAATATTTCTGGTTAATTTTTCTAAAAGTCTTGTAATTAGCATCAACTATCTCGGTCATTATTTTCTTACCATCACCATCCGTAGTAATATAAAAAATGCTGTATTCATCTCCAGCGTATCCATTCTCTAATAATTTAAAGGTTGTTGGATCAAACCAAGTATATTTATTGATATCTAATTTTATTTCTTCATCTTTATAAAATATTTTGTGATTATTGGTAGTATAATCTTCACTCAAAACTTTAAACAGATTTAAATTTCCATATTGAGACAAGGGAGTTAGGCTTCTTTCTCCATAGTGATCATTATAATAAGTATTTAAATCCCTACTATACTTATAAATCATTTTTTCATTTTTTTGATAATAATAATTATCGGCCAACCTCATCAGATCTCCAATAGCTGACTGATTAGCAATGATTCTTCCGGGACAACCGTCATAAATATTATTTTTATCTTGCATTAATTCCCCATCATCAAACAATTGGAAGGTTGCGGGATCGGCTCCTGCTACAACTCTTAAATATATCCGATTTTTATTATCTTTCTGGTATTCACCTATAGAAAAACAATATACGTTGTTTTTATCTTTAAAATAGCTAACCTCCAAAGCCGGGAAGACTTCTCCTTGATAGCCTTCATACAACTTAGAAAATGTAGCTCCATCAATAGTAACACCATCAACATTAGTAATCTGTTTTTCATTACTACAAGGACCGCGACCACTCCAGCAATCATTTACCAATATTTCATTTCCCCGCTTTAAAAAACTAACCTCAGAAACTTCTGTTGTCATTTTAATTGTATTATTATCATCAATCGATCTAGTTAACTTATTATTTTTTAATAATATTACTCCCAGCCATGCGGAAGCCACTAAAATGACTATAATTAGCAAACTAAATGATAAATATTTTTTCATATGCCCTAAAAATAGCACATTAATCACTATTTTGTCAATTTTTAAAAAACTCCTTGCTTTTTCTTTATAACCATGTTAAAGTCCTTATACAAATAAATAATAACAATATCTTTCCCATGTTTCAGCCTTGATGCTGAGATAATTCTACTAATATTAGTTAGAATTAAAGGTATTCTAAGCCCCAAAGGTTCTTGGAATACTTGGGGATTTTATTTAAATATAGGATTTTGTAGAATTTAACGATTTTTTAACAATCGTTTAAATCGGCTTTATCCCTTAAGTATTATAATAAATATGTCTAAGACAAAAAAATCAACCGCTGGTCATTATGAAATTCTTTTCATTATGCCAAATAAATTCACCGAAGACGAAGCGAAAACAGTAATTGAGAAAGTTGAAAAAACTATCGCTGATGGCGGTGGCGAAATCACTTATCGCGAATACTGGGGTAAAAAGAAGCTTGCTTACGAAATTAAACACAATGCTTACGGCTATTATAGCTTGTGTGAGTTTAATTTAGAAAAAAGCTTATTAACTGCCATCGATCAAAGCCTGCGTCTATCAACCGACGTTCTTCGTCATCAAATAGTAATCAAAAAATCAAAATCCGAAGAAGAGCTTGCTCATGACAAGAAAATTAACGCAAAAATTGTCGCCAAAAAAGCCGAAGAAGAGAAAGAAGCCAAAATAAAAGAAAAGAAGCAGGCCAATACTCCAGAACCGGCTCCTAAATCCGCCCCTAAAAAGGAAACAAAAACTGACATGAAAGATTTGGACGCAAAATTGGAAGGCATCTTAAGTGCTAAAGATTTAATTTAATAATCCTGTTTCCGCCGTTTGCGGCTGGACTTAGGATTTGTCCAACAATATGAATTTAAACAAGGCCATGATTATTGGGAACATCACCCGTGATCCTGAGTTAAAAAATACCCCCTCTGGACAAAGCGTCGTTTCTTTCGGCGTTGCAACTAACCTAGTTTGGACTGACCAAGGAGGACAACAGCAAAAAAAGACTGAATTTCACAATATAATTGCCTGGAGAAAACTAGCTGAAGTCTGCGCCAAATATTTAAAAAAAGGCTCCAAGGTCTATATAGAAGGTCGCTTGCAAACAACTGATTGGGCTGGCCAAGACGGAGTAAAAAGATACCGAACAGAAATCGTTGCCGAAAACATGATAATGCTAGATAATAAAATGGGAGGAACTCCAACCGGTGCCACTCTAAATAATACTAGCGAACAAATCATAGAGATTCCCGAGGATCCTATGGAGGAAGAAATAAGAGTTGAAAATATTCCTTTTTAATAAATAATAAATATGAACAATAAGAAAACTAAAGAATGCTATTTTTGCGTTAATAATCTAGAAGTTGATTATAAAGATACTAGAACTTTGAAACGTTTCATTAACTTTTACATGAAAATTCTTCCTGGTAAAAGAACTGGCGTTTGTGCTTGGCACCAAAGAAAATTAGCAACCGCCATTAAACGCTCTCGCGTTATGGCCCTCGTATCTGCTACTCATAAATAACCTAAAGCCAAAAACCTATGCTAAACTTTAATGAAATAAAAACCGGCAAGGTCATCAAACTAAATAGCGAGCCGTATGTGATTATCAAAACTGATCATCACAAAACAGCTCGTAGTGGTTCGGTTTTAAAAATCAAATGTCGTAATTTAATTAACGGCAATATCTTAGAAAGAACTTACCAAGGAGCGGAAAAGGCTGAAGAGGGTGATACGGAAACAAAAAAAGCAAATTTCATGTACAAAGAAAAGGAAGAGGCTTATTTCATGGATAACGAAAGCTACGAACAATTTAACTTACCGCTTGAAGAAATTGGAGAACCGGCAAAATTTTTGAAAGATGGAACCGACGTTGATGTTTTATATTTTGAAAGTAGACCGGTAACTATTAGTTTACCAATTAAAATGGAATTCAAAGTTGTAAGTGCTCCGCCTAGCGTTAAAGGAAACTCTGCCGGTAATGTAAACAAACAAGTAGAAATAGAGACTGGCGCCCTAATTAATGTCCCACTATTTATTGATGAAGGCGATGTTATTAGAATCAATACTGATACGGGGGAATATGTGGAAAGAGTTAGTTAATCTAAAATATAACAAGGACGCCTCCACCTCAAGGAGGTGTTTTTGTTTATTTTTGTTTAAAGGGCTCAAATGGTATAATTAAAATATACTTAAAAATACTTTTGTGATAACCGTGTTAATCCTAGCTTTAATATTTTTTTCTACAATCGCGGCTCTTCGCTTAGACTTGGCGCTATTTTTTATTATTGTTTTACTACCAACCTATCTTATTCGTTTTAGTGTAATGGGAATTCCATTAACATTTCTAGAGGTAACGATTTTGATTAGTTTTGCAATTTGGTTTTTAAAGAATATCGCGCCTAATATAAAAACTTTTTTACAAAATCGAAAACAAAGATTAGCCTATCCTTTTGACATAGAAATCATTGCTATAATAATAATTTCCTTTATTGCAGTAGGTGTAACCGGCTTTAATTCGAGCGCCATGGGAGTTTGGAAGGCTTATTTTTTTGAACCAATACTATTATTTATTTTAATCTTAAATGTTTGGCCGAAAGAAAGCGGACGAAAAAAAATAATAACAGCCTTATTAATTGGGGCGGCGGGAACAGCTTTAGTAGCCTTATTTCAACAAGCAACCGGGCTATTTATTTTTAATAAATTTTGGGCAGATGCTGAAACGAGAAGAGTAGTATCATTTTTTGGATATCCTAATGCGGTCGGTCTTTTTCTTGCTCCTTTAATAATGATTTTTTTAGGCTGGCTATTATCTATCAAAGGTACTAGCTTTAAAATTTGTTTAAACAGGATATTAATTATTGCAACTATAATTATCTCGCTACTAGCTATTTATTTTGCAAAGTCAGAAGGAGCTTTTGTTGGCTTAATAGCGGCTATATTTTTATTTGGTATTTTCGCTAACAAAAAATCACGAATCGTTTTTATCATCGGAGCCATATTAACTATCTCAGTAATTATTTCCGTACCAAAATTAAAAGTCTATGCGACTGATAAAATATTATTACGTGATTTATCTGGAGAAATCAGACAAAGACAATGGGTGGAGACCATGATGACTCTAAAAGGCTGGAAGTTAATAACTGGAAATGGCTTAAGTGCTTATCCCCTAGCCGTAAAACCATACCACCAGGAGGGTATCTTTTTTAATCGCGACCGCATAGAAAACTTTGATAATAAGCTATATAACAGCGCCGACCTTCGAGCAAATTATTGGCAGCCAGTAGAAATATATATGTACCCTCATAATATTTTCTTAAATTTTTGGAGCGAATTAGGATTATTTGGGTTAATGGTATTCATTTGGCTCATAACTAAATACTTAATTATCGCTTTAAAAATAGCACTTCCTAAAAATGAAAAGAAAAATTATTTAGCACTGGGGTTATTTGGGGCAATGGTGGTAATTGTTATTCACGGTCTAGTCGATGTTCCATATTTTAAAAATGATTTATCGGCTATATTCTTTATTTTATTAAGTTTACTTGGTTCATTAATGTTAGATAATAAAATTAAAGAAATAAAAAAAATAT
>CAIOGK010000101.1 GCA_903857815.1 Candidatus Falkowiibacteriota bacterium | reverse complement strand
TCAAATATTCCTATCTTTTTTCTTTTATTTTTACTAACTTTACCATTTTTATTTTTTGGTCTTTTTAAATCTATTAATGCTTGGCCAGTTATCATTTTAAGGCTATCAAGTTTTAATTTTAAGGGCAAGCTATTGTTTAAAATTTTATATAAAGCTTCAAAGCCGTTTATTGCTTCCAGGGTAATAATAACTAAGCGTCCAGTAGCGGCGGCATTTATCGCTTCCGTGAGATGGTTTTCACTATTTTTAACGTCTAAAACAATAATATCAGAATTTTGTTTTAGAATCGTAGCCCAATTGTTTAAATCGTTAGATACATAGTTTATTCCTGATAATTGATTTTCTGGGACGTCATTAATGAAATAGATATTTTTGTCTTCTTTATTAATTTCAGTAAGCAGGGAATTTAAAGTAGAACTTCGTCCTTGCATCTCCGGCGAACTAATAATTACTAATCCGGTTTTATTGTTAATTTGGGTTTTTAAAGTTGTTAAATCTTCTTTTTGCAAACCTAATTTATTTAAAGTCATGGCATCTTTTTTTTCGTCAATTATGTTGATAATGATTTTTTCACCAAATTTATCGGGGACTATGCTTAGGCGAAAATTGAGATGATAGTTTTTATCACTCAGTTTGCAATATTTACCGGAGGCAAGTTCTCCCGGAGCAATCTCTAATAAGCGACGCAAATTGGTAGCAAGGTCAACTTCTAGGTTTTTTGGTATATTGAATATTGCTTCCTCGCCATCTGGCAGGTGACAATTAAAAGCTAACCCACTTTCTGAGCCAGAAATAACTACTTTTTTTGCTTTTTCTTTAGCCGCAAAGCCAAAAAGGTTATGTAGAGTTTTATTTATCATAATGCTATTATTTTAGCACGTTTTATATTATTTTAAAAATATGATAAGCTTCTATTAAGGATACTATATCTTGCTTTTTTTCTATGACTTACTCTAATTTTTACGCTCGTCTTTATACTTCTTTGCAGAGAACTGGTGAAGTGATAAAATCCCTTCTTAAATTTTATCCAGTTAGACTCTATTTGGTTGCAATCTTGTTATTGCAAGTTTTTGCTTGGTTGCAAGCCTTGGTAATTCGTCGTCGTTTAAGCAGTGACTTTTTAATTTTACATTATAATATAGATTTCGGTGTAGATTTAGTCGGAAGCCCGGAAAAAATATTTTTGTATCCTTTGGTAGACCTTTCAGTTGTTATTATCAATATTATTCTAGTTTCTATTTTTGTAAGACGTCGTGAATTTCAATTTATTGCTCATCTTTTTTTAGGAGCCGCGGTTGTTTTTGGCGTTTTTCTTAGCTTGGCCCTGATGGCTATTTTTTTAATAAATTTTAGATAGTATAGGCGTATGGAGTTTCAAATTATTAGAATCTTATTTTTTTCAACCCTAGCTTTTTTATTTGCTTTGTTTACTACGCCCCTTTTAACTCATTTCTTATATAAATACAAATTAGGCAAGAAGATTAGAAACACGGGAGGAACTCCTATTTTTAGTGAGCTTCATGCGCATAAAGCAGGAACGCCGACTATGGGCGGTGTTTTAATTTGGGGGACTGTTTTAATCTTGATAATGTTATTTTATTTTTTATCATCTTTCTTTCCTGATGGTGTTTTTCAATATTTTAATTTTTTATCTAGAGCGGAAACACTTTTGCCGTTAGGAGCCTTGATTATTACTGCTCTTATAGGCCTAGTTGATGATTGGTTGGATGTAAGAGGAAGGGGCGTATTTGGCGGTGGGGGGTTGAAATTACGTCATCGAATTCTTATATATACTTTAATTGCGATTGTGGGCGCTTTTTGGTTCTATTTTAAGCTTGATTGGACATTACTTCATATTCCTTTTTTTGGTAGCTTTGAAATTGGTGCCTGGTATATTCCAATTTTTATTTTTATTATTGTCGCTACCTCCTTTTCTGTTAACGAAACCGACGGTTTAGACGGACTCGCCGGCGGTACGCTTTTAATTGCTTTTGCTTCTTATGGCGTGATTTCTTTTGCAATGGGGCGTTATGATTTAGCAACTTTTTGTGCGGTTATTATTGGAGCCTTATTGGCTTTCTTATGGTTTAATATCCCTCCAGCAAGATTTTATATGGGCGATACCGGAGCGATGAGCTTGGGCGTAACTTTAGGAATTATTGCCATGCTTACTAATAATGCTCTTTTGTTGATTCCTATCGGTGCTGTTTTTTTAATTGAATCTTTATCGGTAATTATTCAAACTTTATCTAAACGAATCAGGGGCAAAAAGATATTTTTATCTAGCCCCATCCATCATCATTATCAAGCAATTGGTTGGCCAGAAGCTAAGGTAGTAATGCGTTTTTGGGTTATAGCTGGTATCGGTGCAACGATCGGTATGATTATTTTTTTGTTAGATACGCAAATATGAGGTTAAGCCTCTTGAGAAAAAAAATATTTTCTGCCCGCACAGGAGAACATGAGCCGGATAAAAGTTTAGTGACTGCCATTTTTATGTTAGTTGCTATTGGTTTAGTGCTTTTGTTTAGTGCTTCCTCGGTTGTTTCTTATGCGCGTTTTGGTAATACTTATTACTACTTCACTCACCAATTAATTGGTGTTGGTCTAGGTTTAATCGCTTTTTTTATTGCCTCAAAAATAGATTATCGTGTTTGGAAGAAGTACGCCTTCTTTTTTTTAATAGTTTCTATTGTTCTTTTAACTCTAGTTTTTATTCCCGGTATTAGATCTGAATATGGAACCGCTCGAAGTTGGATTAATATTTTCGGTTATTCTTTTCAGCCCGCCGAGCTAGTAAAATTATCTTTTTTGATTTATTTAGCAACTTGGCTAGAGGCTAAAAAGGGGGAACTTGGAAGTTTTTCGGGGGGTATTTTCCCATTTTTATTAATATTAGGCATCATTAGCTTATTAATGCTTGCTCAACCAGATTTAGGGACATTGTTTATTATCGCCTTTACTTCCATGTTGGTCTTTTTTGTCGGCGGCGGTAAGGTAAGACATATATTTTTAGTATTAGTTTTCGCTGGTTTAGTATTATTTTTAATGTTAAGTATCAAATCTTCTTATCAAAGCGACCGGTTTAAATGCCTTAAAGACCCCAGTTATAGTGCTCAAGATAAGTGTTATCAAATAAATCAATCTTTGATTGCTGTCGGTTCTGGTGGCTGGTTTGGACGCGGTCTAGGTCAGAGTCGTCAAAAATTTATGTATTTGCCAGAAGTTTGGGGTGATTCAATTTTTTCTATTGCCGCTGAAGAGATCGGTTTTGTGTTTAGCTCATTATTAATATTGCTGTTTTTATTTATTTTCTATCGTGGCCTGATTATTGCTCGCGCCGCACCTGATTTATACGGAAGAACTCTGGCAACCGGAATTGTTGTTTGGTTGGCCGTCCAGACATTTTTAAATATTGGCGGCATGATAAATTTAATTCCTATGACTGGAGTTCCTTTGCCATTTATTTCAGCTGGCGGTTCAGCAATTTTATCAGCTTTAATTGCTATGGGTATATTGACTAATATTAGCAAACAAGCTAAAATAAGTTACCTTAAGCGTTAATTTGTGAATATGAATATAGATAGTCATAAAAATATTATTTTAAGCGGTGGCGGTAGCGGCGGTTCGGTAACGACATTGCTAGCGGTTGCTCGAGATTTAATCGAAGATGAATTAAATCTAAATTTTATTTTTGTTGGGACTAAAAATGGCCCCGAACGAGTTATCGTTGATAATTTTAAAGTAAAAGATAAAAAAATAGATTTTATTACTTTACCATCGGGAAAATTACGTCGTTATTTCTCGGTTTATAATTTTATTGATTTTTTTAAAATATTTTCCGCTTTTATTATTTCTTTTTTTATAATTAATAAAACGAGGCCTAGTTTAATAATAAGTGCGGGCGGATTTCCGAGTGTTCCTTTTGTTTGGGCGGCTTATTTAAAGAAGATTCCTATTTTGATTCATCAACAAGATGTAAGACCGGGCCTAGCAAATCGTTTGATGGCTCCGTTTGCGCGTTTAATTACCGTTACTTTTGAAACTTCTTTGCGCGATTATGGCCCAAAAGCAGTTTGGGTCGGGAATCCTTCTAATAGATTGGGGCTTGATGAATCTTTAATTTCAAATATTAAAGAAAAATATCATTTAATTTCTGAAAAGCCTTTAGTTTTATTTACTGGCGGCGGGACTGGTTCGCAGGCGATTAATGATTTGGTTGTTAGGGCTATTCCCGAACTCATTTCTAGTGTGCAAGTAATTCATCTAACCGGAAAAGGAAAGATGCTAACTAGCAATAACATGAATTTTGGTTTTGATTATCAAGCTTTTGAATTATTAAATAATGATGATGTTTTTTATTTAATGGCCGCTTCAAGTTTAGTTGTTTCTCGTTGTGGCTTGGCGACTTTAACTGAACTATGTGAGTTGGAAAAGCCGGCTATTTTAATTCCTATGCCCGATTCACATCAAGAAGATAATGCTTTAGTTTTTCAAAAAGCGAAGGCGGCTATAATCTTAAAACAAAAAACTCTTTCAGCCGTAGAACTTGTCGAACAAATTAAAAATATTTTAGCTGATAATGAGAAGAGAAAAATATTGTCATCAAATATTAGTAAGGTAATTAAAAAGAAGGCAACCGAAACCATGGTCGGTTTAATTGAGGAAATTTTATCAACAAAATAATGAAACGGAATTCGCGTAAAATTTACATGATTGGTATTAAGGGGGTAGGAATGACTATGCTCGCTCAGTTTTTAGTTGCCGCTGGGGATAATGTTTCCGGTTCTGATATTTCTGAAACTTTTATGACCGATAAGATTTTAAAAAGTTTAAATATAAAAGTTATTTCTCCTTTTAATGTTGATAATATCCCGAAAGATGCCGATTTGATTATTCATTCAATTGCTTACACCCCGACCAATAACTCTGAAATGAAAACCTTATTTGAGAAAAAAAATAATTCGAGTAAAAATCCTCGTATTATTTCATATTCTGAAGCTTTGGGTGAAATTTTTAGCACTCATCAGGGAATAGCTGTTTGCGGTAGCCATGGTAAAACGACAACTGCGGCTTGGTTGGGGTATATTCTGTGGAAAGCGGGCAAAGCCCCCAATGTATTAGTGGGTTCTAATGTCCCTCAATTTAAGGGTAGCGGTATTCAAGGGAAATCAAAATTATTTATCGCAGAGGCCGATGAATATGGTAATAAGCTTCAATATTTAAATGCTCATGGTATTGTTTTAAATAATATTGATTATGATCATCCCGACTTTTTTAAAACAGAAGCTGATTATGTTAAAGTATTTGTAGATTTTATCAAACGTTTACCGGCTGATGGATTTTTGATTATTAATAATCGTGATGCCATAACTGGTAAAATTAAAAAGTATTGTCATAGTCGGGTCTCTAGTTATGATATTGCTGATGAAAATTATAATAATGAAACTGTTAATTATTTAGCGCATGATTTAAAAATAAAAAATGGTACTCAACATTTCGCAGTTAATAATTTGGGAGAATTTAAAATTAAACTTTGGGGCAAGCACAACGTTTCCAATGCTTTAGCGGTTATTGCGGCAGCCAGGGAATTAAAAGTTACTTTGCCAGATATTAAAAAATATCTCTTTAGTTTTCAAGGGACAGAACGTCGCTCTCAAATTTTAGGGAATTATCAAGGCGCTTTATTAATTGATGATTACGCTCATCACCCCACAGAAATAAAAACGACCATTGAAGGAGTGCGTATTAATTATCCGGGCAAATGTTTAAAGGTTGTTTTTCATCCCCATACTTTTACTAGAACTAAGGCCTTATTTAAAGATTTTGTAGTTAGTTTTGCTAAAGCCGATGAACTGGTTGTTTTAGATATTTATGGTTCGGCAAGAGAAAAACAGGGCGGAGTTTCGAGTGCGCAGTTAGTTAAAGCGATTGATATTTTTAATAGTAAAAATAAAATTAAACAAAAAGTTTTAAATATTAAAAATATTGATGAGGCGGTTAAATATTTACGTTTCGATATTAAAAAAAATGATGTGCTGTTATTAATGGGTGCTGGTGATGTGTTTCGTGTTGGTGAAAAATTATTATGTCTAAAAAAGCAAAAATAAAAATGATTGAAACAGTAGCGGACAAAAAAAATAAGTCTGAAAATAAAATTGGACAAAGTTTTTGGTCTGATTTTTGGGTTTTACTTAAACCGTTCGCGAGTTTTTTTTGGAAAATAGGAGGGATTGCTTTAATGATTGGAGTTCTTGATTTATTAAAACCGTATCTTTTAAAGGTAGTAGTTGATAGTTTATCTGATTTTGATAAAGATAAAATAGTTTTTTTGTTAAAATTGATTGCTTTATATTTGGTGAATGAGGAAGTCCGTTCTTTTATTCATTATTTTAGTGATCGTAAAATTTTACGGTTGCTCGTTGAAGTGGAATATAGTCTAGGAATGAAAGCAGAAGAAAAATTAGTTTCTCTTAGTTTGGGATATCATGAAAAACAAAATACCGGCGCAAAAATTATTAAGATAGAAAAAGGAGTTGATAAGATTTCCGAATTTTTGAATAATGTTTTTTGGGAAGTTTTACCGACGATCATTCAACTATCGTTTACCTTAGTCGCCTTATTCTGGTCTGATTGGCGGATTGGCTTATCTTTTTTAGTTTTTGCCGCTCTTTTTATTGTAATTGTTTATTGGTCTAATCGCCGCATGTATCCTATTAGAAAACAAATTTATCGTGATTATGAGACTGCTTCCGGTAAAATGACACAATCCATTATTAATATTAACGCGGTTCAATCGTTTGTACAGGAAGATAGAGAATTGAAAGGGTTTGGTAAGATTAAAAATAATTTACGAGAAAACGAAGATAGGCAGTGGGGCTGGATGATGAAAGTTGCGCTTGTTCGTAATTCTATTGCTGATATTGGACGCGCGTCAGTTCTACTTCTGGGAGTATATATGGTTGCCTCTGGGTCGATGACCGTTGGGAGCTTAATTTTCATTTTTACTTTAAGTGAAACAGCTTATTCTTCTTTATATCGACTAACCCGTTTTTACGATAAAATGGAAGAGGGTCGTGAGGGCGTTAATCGACTTTTATCATTATTTAATGCTTCAAGCGATATTGATAATAAAATTGATGGTTATAAACCAAAGAGTATTATTGGTGAAATTGAATTTAAAGATGTTTTCTTTTCCTATTCTGATAATAAAAGAACAGCGGTATCTAATTTAAATTTTAAAATTAATGCCGGTTGTGTTACGGCTTTAATTGGTCCGTCTGGTGGGGGGAAAACTACTGCCGCTCGTTTAGTTTATCGTCATTATGACCCGCAAAAAGGCAAAGTTTTACTCGATGGACGTGATTTAAAAGATTATAATTTAAAAGCTTTTAGAAAATATTTAGCTATTGTTCCTCAGGAAGTAGAAATTTTTGATTTAACTGTTAGGGAAAATATTGCTTATGCAAAACCTAATGCTAGTCAAAAGGAAATTGAAGCAGCGGCAAAAATAGCTAATGCGGAAGAGTTTATTATAAAGCTAGATAAAGGATATGATTCAATGGTTGGCGAACGAGGGATCAAGCTTTCTGGTGGCCAACGCCAACGCTTAGGTATCGCCCGAGCAATACTAGCCAACCCCCGAATTTTAATTTTTGATGAGGCAACCTCTAATTTAGATAGTGAAAGCGAACGGTTAATTTCGGATGCTATGAAAAAAATTAGTCGTGGTCGGACGATGATAATTATTGCTCATCGTTTAAGTACTATTAAAAATGCTGATAAAATTGTTGTACTAGAAAATGGTAGGGTTGCTGAGCAAGGTGGACATTTAGAGCTTTCCCGAGTTTCCGGGGGGTTATATGCTAAATTATTAAAACTTCAGGAAGTTGGAGATTTAGAAGATTAATATGTTAAAAATAGAAAAAGATCATTCTTTAATTAAATATACAACGTTAAAAATTAGTTCTCAGGCTGATTATTTTGCGGTTATAAAAAATAAAAGCGAGCTTTTAGAGGCTATTAAATTTGCAAAAGATAATCAGCAGGCCATTTTTGTTTTAGGCGGAGGGTCTAATGTCCTTTTAACTAATAGAATTAAGGGGCTGTTAATCAAGAATGAAATTAAAGGTATCCAAGTTGTTAAAAAAAATAAAGATACTATTTTAGTAGAAGCTTCATCGGGAGAAATTTGGTCTAAGTTTGTTTCTTATACGGTAGAAAATAAATTATATGGTTTAGAAAATTTATTTTTAATTTATGGGACGGTGGGAGCTGCTCCGGTACAGAATATCGGTGCTTACGGAGTTGAATTAAAAGATTATTTTTATCAATTACAAGCCATCGATTTTAAAAGTGGTAAAGAAAAAACTTTCTCAATTACTGATTGTCGATTTGGTTATCGAGATAGCATTTTCAAAAATAAATTTAAAGGTAAATATTTTATCTATTCGGTAACTTTAAAATTACTTAGTAAACCTAATTTTAAATTAAATTATGGTTCAATTGGCGCTGCTTTAATAAATAAGGGAATTAAAAAGCCGACGGCCATTGATGTAATAAAAACAATTGAAGAAATTAGAAATAGTAAATTACCAAATCCTTTCGTGTTGCCCAATGCCGGCTCTTTTTTTAAGAATCCGGAAGTTAATCTGCAAATATTTAAAAAATTATTACAACAGTATCCAGATATGCCCTCGTTTCCCGTTAGCCGTACTAAAGTTAAGATTCCGGCCGGTTGGCTGATTGAACAAGTCGGCTTAAAAGGTAAAAAATTTGGTCCAGTGAGAATGTATGAAAAACAAGCTTTAATTTTAGTTAATGAGGGTGGCGCTAGCGCTAAGCAGGTTTTGAATTTAGTCGCTAAAGTAAAGTTGGCTGTTAAAAAGAAATTTGGTCTTGATTTAAGCGAGGAAGTTAATATAATATAAAGAAGCTATCAAATAATCTAAACTGAAATATAACAATGTAAATATATGACCGCTAATGAACTGCGCCAAAAATATTTAAATTTTTTTCAAGAAAAAAACCACGCGGCAATTTCTAGTGCTTCTTTAATTCCTGAAAATGATCCGACTGTTTTGTTTACGACTGCGGGCATGCATCCGCTCGTTCCTTATCTTTTAGGGGAAAAACATCCCACTGGGAATCGTTTAACTAATTCTCAAAAATGCATTAGAACTGACGATATTGATGAAGTCGGAGATGCAACTCATCACACTTTTTTTGAAATGATGGGGAATTGGTCATTGGGTGATTATTTTAAAAAAGAAGCGATTGATTTTAGCTGGGAGTTTTTAACATCTTCCAAGTGGCTTAATTTAGATAAAAATCGATTAGCGGTTTCCGTTTTTAAGGGCGACGAAGATGCTCCTTATGATGAAGAGGCTTATAAAATTTGGCAAGAAATTTTTTCTAAAAATAATATACCGGAAGCTAGAATTGCTAAATTACCAAAGAAAAATAATTGGTGGGGGCCGGCTGGCCTTACTGGTCCTTGCGGTCCTGATTCGGAAATGTTTTATTGGGCTGGAGAAGCTGATAAGGTCCCTGCGAGTTTTAATGATGATAATGATTTGTGGGTTGAAATTTGGAATGATGTTTTCATGCAGTATAATAAATTAGCCGACGGTTCATTTGAATTACTTAAAAAACCGAATGTTGATACAGGCCTGGGCCTAGAAAGAGTGCTTGCGGTTATAAATGGTAAAAGTGATAATTATCAAACAGAACTTTTTAGCGGATTAATAAATAAGATAGAGGAACTAAGTAATAAAAAATACGGAATTGATAAAGAAACTGATAAATCAATGCGTATTATCGCTGATCATATTAAGGCTGCCGCCTGTATCATTGGAGATGATAAAGGAATTACGCCTTCTAATACCGACCAGGGCTATGTTGTAAGACGTTTAATTCGTCGGGCTATTCGTCATGGTCGCCAATTAGGAATAGAAAAAAAATACTGGACGAAAGAGGTCGCGGAAATGGCAATTGCTGTTTATAAAAATATTTATAATGAATTGGAAAAAAATAAACATTCAATTCTAGAAAATTTAGATAAAGAAGAGGAAAAATTTATTCGTACTTTAGAAAAAGGTTTAATAGAATTTAAAAAAATATCGATTGCTGATATTAATGGCGAAGCCGCTTTTAATTTATATCAAAGCTACGGCTTTCCTATAGAAATAACGGAAGAGTTGGCTCAAGAATCAGGGATAAAAGTTGACCGTAAGAGATTTGAAGAGGAATTGAAGAAACATCAAGATTTATCTAGAACGGCTTCGGCTGGTAAGTTTAAAGGAGGTTTAGCTGATTCTAGTGAAGAAACTACCAAGCTTCATACTGCTGCCCATTTGCTTTTAGCCGCTTTAAGAAAAGTGTTAGGAGAACAAGTTACTCAAAAGGGAAGTAATATAACCTCGGAGAGACTGAGGTTTGATTTTGCTTATTCTGAAAAAATGACCCCAGAGCAAATAAAAGAAACTGAAGATTTAGTTAATTGGGCAATTATTGCTAATTTCCCGGTTGTTTGTGAGGAATTATCTTTAGAGGAGGCTAAAAATAGAGGCGCCATGGGGGTTTTTGATTCCAAATATGGGGAGCGGGTAAAAGTATATACTGCTAGCAAATTAACAGCTGACGGCACGCCCGATATAAACAGTGCTTTTTCTCAAGAAATTTGTGGTGGGCCTCATGTTGATAATACTGGAATTTTAGGTAAGTTTAAGATTCAAAAGGAGGAGTCGTCTAGCGCCGGTGTTAGAAGGATAAAAGCTATCCTACAAAATTAATTTTTATGGGTTTTTCAGCTTTAATAGAATTTTTAATTCCACAGTCAGAATCACTCAGTACTGTTAATATTATTGCTGGTTATATTGTGGGCCGATTTTCAATTCTAATTTTAATCGGCTCTTTTTTATTTTTATTTGTTATTCGGGCTTATTTTGCTAATAAAAAAGATATTAAAAAAGGTTTGGAAGAAACTGATTCTAACCGTATTCTTAAAATATTTTTATTATTTTGGTTA
>CAIOGK010000100.1 GCA_903857815.1 Candidatus Falkowiibacteriota bacterium | reverse complement strand
ATCTTAATTATTTTTTTAAACCCCTGGGAGTAGCTATCGTTGGCGCTTCATCTGATAAAGAGAAGATTGGTAGACAGGTATTAGATAACATTATCGCTAGTGATTATCGGGGCAAAGTTTATCCAATAAATTTAAAAGATAAAAAGGTCGCTGGCTTAGTCGCTTTTTCTGGTCTAGATAAAATTCCTACTAAAAAGTTCGATTCTATTTTAGCTATTATTGCGATACCAGCTCAGTTTGTGATTGCTGAAATAGAGAAATGTGGTTTATTAGGTATTAAAAATATTGTTATCATCAGCTCTGGGTTTAAAGAAACGGGAGCAGAGGGAGCAGCAAGAGAAAAAGAATTAATTATTCTTGCCGAGAAATATAGTTTAAATATTTTAGGCCCAAATTGTTTGGGATTTATTAATAATATTTTTCATCTTAATGCTAGTTTTGCTGGGAGCGGCTTAACGGGCGGGAAAATTGCCTTACTTTCACAGTCGGGAGCAATTGGGAGCGCAGTATTAGATTGGTTGCGAGATAAAAATTTTAATTTAGGCTATTTTATTAGTTTAGGTAATAAAGCTGTTTTAGATGAAAATGATTTTTTAGTTCATTTAGCAGCTGATAAAAATATTGGGGCGATTATTTTGTATTTAGAGGATATTAAAAATGGTTGTCGTTTTATGGAAATCGCTTCCAAAATTACACCTATTAAACCAATCATTGTTTTAAAAGCCGGAATGAGTGATGCGGGCAGTAAGATTGCTAAATCGCATACCGGAGCTTTAGCTGGTGGCAGCATGGCCGTTAAGGCGGGGCTAGAGAGAGCTGGAGTGATTATGATTGATAGTCTAGATGAATTGTTTGATTTACTTTTATTATTACAAGCGGAGGCGACTCATGGCCCAATAACTAATAGCTTACAAATTTTAACTAACGCTGGTGGTCTGGCAGTATTATCAGCTGATGAAATTGCTAGACAGCATTTATTATTGGGAGGAAGTATGGATATTTTTGGAGATGCGGATGATATAAAATATGAAGCCGCTTTAAATGAATTGGCCAAAAAGAAATCGGCTGATAATATTTTGATTTTATTAACTCCGCAAACTAGCACTAAACCAGTAGAAACCGCTGCCGCTATAATAAGAGTTGATAAAAAATATCCCAAGCGCTTATTAATGGCTAGTTTTTTAGGAGGAGTTTCTGTGCGGGAAGCTAAAAATTTGTTAACCCAGGCTAGTTTACCGGTTTTTGATTATCCCGAAAGAGCAATTCGAACAGTTAAGCAGTTATCTAGTTGGAAAGAGAACGTTAACGGGTTAACTCCTTTTCGTGCGATACCTCCAGTTTCCAAAAAAATTGATAGCGATTATCTTAGTTTATTTGAAAGTGTAAAAAAATATAAAATTCCGGTTGTTAAAACTATTAGATATGGAAGCAATGTCGAAACAACTTACCCAGTAGTTCTAAAGGCGGTTGGTCCAGATTTTCTTCATAAAACAGATAAGGGCGCTGTAATGCTTAATTTAAATAACCGTTTAGAGTTAGAAAAAGCAGCGGCTAATTTTTATCGTAATAATAAAAAAGTTTTACAGGATGAAAAAAATTATTTAGTTGTTCAACCTCAGATAAAAGGTAGTTTAGAATTAATATTAGGTTTTAAACGTGATGTTTCTTTTGGTCCAGTGCTTCTTTTGGGATTAGGCGGTATTTATGCTGAAATTTTTAAAGAAATTAAAATTGTGATTGCGGATTTAGATAAGCGTCGCGCTTATAAATTAGTTAAAAGTTTACCATTTTTTCCAATTTTAAACGGTGCGCGTGGTGGTAAAAAATACGATATTGATGGGCTGGTTAATATTTTAGTAGCTTTTTCACGTTTAGCGATGGAGCATATAGAAATTCAAGAGTTTGATATTAATCCTTTGTTTTTAAAGGAAAAAGGGGCTTTAGCGGGTGATGTTCGGGCAATTATTTAATTAAAATATTTATGTATAATGGCCATAAAATTATTGTTGTTTTGCCGGCCTATAATGCCGCTAAAACTCTAGAAAAAACTGTGGCTGATTTACCTGATATTGTTGATGAAATCATTCTAGTCGATGATAAAAGTACTGATAATACTGCTATTTTAGGAAAGCACTTAGGCTTAACAGTCGTTCAGCACGAAGTTAATAAGGGTTATGGCGGTAATCAAAAAACTTGTTATGAAATAGCGATGAAGCATGGGGGTGATATTATTGTAATGATACATCCCGATTATCAGTATGACCCGAAATTAGTGAAATACTTTGCCGAGTTTATTGCTGACGATTATTTTGACGTTATGCTCGGTACAAGAATTAGAAGTAGGCGAGAAACTTTAGCTGGTGGAATGCCTCTATATAAATATATTGCTAATAGATTATTAACTATTTTTGAAAATTTAATTAGCGGACGAAATTTATCAGAATGGCACACTGGCATGCGTGCTTATAAGCGTGAAGTATTGGATAAAATACATTGGCAAAATAATTCTGATGATTTTGTATTTGATAGCCAAATGCTTTTTCAAATCGTTGCTCATAATTATCGAATTGGAGAGATTCCAGTTCCAGTTCGTTATTTTAAAGAAGCATCATCAATTAATTTTTGGCGCAGTTTACAATACGGAATAGCTACTGTTTGGACGGGGATTAAATATTTGTTTGGATTTATTAAATAAATCCAAGTCATTTATGAATGTTAAATATCGACCTTATTTGTTAATTACTTTATTGGGCCTGCTGCTTTATTCATGGTCGGCTTTTTTCGATTATTCTTTTTTAGATGATCACGTCTTAATATTAGAAAATTATTCTATTATTCATAGCCTATCTAATCTAGGTAATATTTTTACTAACGATGTTTTTTTTGCTACGGGAAAGTTTTATTATCGTCCGTTATTAAATGTTTCCTTGATGTTTGATTCTTTTATTTCTGGGAATCTCCCCTGGTTTTTTCATCTAGTTAATGTCCTGTTGCACATATTAGCCACTTTTTTAATCTTTTCTTTATTAAATAGATTAAAGTCTCCTCGACCATTGTCCTTTTTATTATCTTTATTATTTCTTTTCCATCCCGCTTTAGTGCAGACAGTCGCCTGGATTCCTGGGCGCAATGATTCTTTATTAGCCGTCTTTGTTATTGGTGCTTTTTTATATTTTTTAAAATTTCTAGAATCACAAAAACCGATTAACTTCATTTTTTATATAGTATTTTTTTTATTAGCTCTTTTTACTAAAGAAACGGCAGTTTTTTTACCTATTTTGTTAGGTTTTTATTATCTTTTTTTGTATAACAATAAGTTAATTCTATCTGATAAATTAATATTTTCTTTTGGAACATTGGCGGCAGTTTTTATTTGGTTTATATTTCGTAGTTTAGCTATTACTGGTGGTAATTTACAATTATCTACAATTTTACAATCCATTCTTGATAATTCCTTTGCTTTAATAATCGGCTTGGGAAAGTTTTTCTTTCCATTGGATTTGTCTATTATGTCGGTAATGAAAGATACTCATCCTATTTATGGAATTGTTGCCGTTTTTATTTTAGGGTTAGTTTGTATTATTAAGGAAGGGACAAAAAAAGAATTCTTTGTTTTTGGTTTATTATGGTATTTGTTATTTT
>CAIOGK010000099.1 GCA_903857815.1 Candidatus Falkowiibacteriota bacterium | reverse complement strand
TTTTTATGTTTAATTATTTACTAACAATAATTAAGTCTTTTTCTATCTTGGTAACAGTTTCATGGTAGCCAGTTGGATAATCACGGATTGCTTTATAAAGTAAATCAGCGTTATAACGATAAAGTTCACCTTTCCTGGTTCCGGGGTCATTAGTAATAAACTCTTTAGTTACTGGGTCATAACCGCGGATAACTATCATGTGTCTTGGTGGGCCAGGAGCTTTAAAATTAGGATTATGCATTAATTGGCCGTCCATGGGGGCAATAATTAAATTACCTTTACTTAGTTCTTTGATAATATCATTTTTAGTTATATCGCGAACTAGCGCCACTTTATCATATTTAAAATAATCTTTAAAAATCCAATCAATCGTATCTTGGGCGGAGACATCAAGATATTCTCCGTATTTTTTTAGTAAAAAATCAGATATGCCCGTAATTTCTTTTAGAGCCTCATCTTTTGATAAAGTTTGTTTGTTTACCCATTTCATAGCCATTAATACAGAGGCCTCCTCGCAGCCATTTTCTTGGCGAAAATCGGCCCAATCACCATACGGCGCTTGAGAGGTGAAGGGAACATCTTTGATAAGTATTTGTTCGTTAGTTTGGTAAACGATAGCGGGTTCGCCGATTGTACTAATTGGTATTTTAGCTAAGTTAACATTATTGATTCCTAATCCTAGTTCACGCATTATTTTAAAAGCATCATCCGGTCGACCTAAATAATATTTTTTCTTGTTTAAGGGATAAATATAATACGCTTCACCATTATTTTCAACATCTAAAAGAATCATACCAAGTAATCTATCCGGGAAAATATTAGTTTGAGTAAGATAATCATGTTTCACTCCAAGGGCCAAGCCCTTCATGATTTTAAAGGCGTCTGTCGGTCGTCCCAAGTAGTATCTTGATTGATTTGGAGGGTAAACATACCAAGCCTCACCATTTTTTTCTACTTGTAAAAGGATGTAGCCGTTTGTATTGTTAATTGAGACCTCTGCTTTAGTTGTTGTTGGGAGAAATAACAGTATTGTTAAGACAAATAACAAAATAATTTTTTTCATATATTAATTAAAATCCTAGTGGATTAGTTATTAAATGATAACATATATGATCGATAGTATATATAGTAGATAGCGAAGCATATAACATTGACATAATGATGCCTTCGTGATATATTTTTTAATTGTTTTGAACATTAATAAATGAAAAAAGAAATAATTTTAAATTCACTAAAAAATTAAAAAATGATGAATCATGAAACTCCTGAAAGTAAACGAAGAAATTGTTGGAAAACTATTTTGGACCCAACGCCAATATTTGGAAACGAATGGCGGCTGGAGAGTGCTGCCGATTGGCGAGAAAGTGCTGGGTTTAGTAACACCCGAATTCACCATCGAGCCCGTAGAGGAAAAATGGCCGATAATCAACGCTGATAATGTTGGGGCTATCTCCATTCTAAAAGAATGGGGATATGAATTTGAATATTGTGGTAATTCTAGTTTTGAATTGCATAATTATTTTATTGTGCGAAAAATCAATCCTGTTACCGATGAATTTGTCGCCCCGTTACTTATTGTTGGTGCCTTGCGTGGTCGTCAAAAAGCCGCTGTCGGCCTTAATAAAAAACTTTTTTTTCATGATAAGTTTATTCTTGATATGGAAGAAAATTTTACGGGGCAGGTAGCTGCTTCCTTTGAAATGATCCAAGCTCATTTAAAAGTTGATGAAGCTAAAAAAGAATGGCTACGTCGCAGGAAAGAACACTTTGCGGCCAGTTTTTTTCGAGTCTCAAAAGATTTCGGACTGACTGCTGTAATGAATATTGGTGGCCATGAAGAGTTTGAATTTGAGGATATTCCTGCTCACCTTTTTGAATTAGGAAGGCGATGTATTGCCTATACTCAGGATTATCGTCAGAATTTAACGCATACTTATCAAATCGTTTTGATTAATAAAAGTCGGATAGAGGATAAGCACGCCGTCAACATTAAAGTTCCTGATGAACTAAAAAAAATAGTCATTGGAAAAGGTGGGAGTGTTATCAAGGCTTCCACGGAAAAATTGGGTAAAAAATTATATGTGCTTTAAGCATTATGCCCTAAATAATATAAATATTTAAAGGAAACGAGTAGATTAAAATCGCTCGTTTTTTATTTTGACTCAAATCAGTTTTTATGGGATTATAATATTATTAAGCTAGCCAGAAGTCGTTAATTTTTTAAAATATGCCCAACCAAATAACCCATATGGTTTTAACTAGTAAAGTGTTTGATAGATTTTTTAGTCGTTTTGATAAACGAGAATTTTTTTTAGGAACAGTTTTCCCGGATATTAGAAAATTCGGTTTGGTGGAACGCGAAGCAACCCATTTTTTAGGGGCGACCATTAATCAAGTTCTTGAAGCTAAAACATCTTTTGCTGCCGGAGTAATATTTCATAATTTAGTTGATGAACTTTTTTATGATAATTTAATTTTGATTCCAGGCATGAAAGGGGACGGCAATAAAATTGGAGTCGTTAAGCTCTTGGCCGATGAGTTATTATATAAAAAAGTCGAAAATTGGAGGGAAATAGCTAATTATTTTCAAGATACTATTACGGAAGAGCTTAATTTTAATATGGAACAAGTAACTATTTTGAAATGGCATAAGATTTTAGCGCAATTGTTTATTGAACATCCGAATAATAAAAATCATCTCGAGTTTATGATGAGCATTAATTTTATTTTAGAAAAGGCAAAAGCTCGAATAATTTTTCTTGATCAAATAAGAGAGAGCGGGGAATTCGGTAAATTTATATTAGACTTTTATGATAATTTTGAAAATAAGCTAAAGCTATGCTCTATTTGACAAATTTTAGTTTAGTAGCTAAAATAATAATGAACTAAAGTAATAATTACAATTTACATATTAAATAAATAAAACTTATTAATTTACCTATTCTATGAGTATTCGTTCAATCTTTACTAAAAAGAAAATTATCTGGACTATTATCATTTTGTTGATAATTGGCGGGGCTGTGTATTATAAATATAGGCCTAAAAATAATGCTGCCAATATTACTACCGCTACTGTTAGTCAGCAAAATTTAGAGCAAACAGTCCTGACAACTGGTCAGGTAGTTAGCGAAACAAATTTAAGCTTAAGCTTTCAAACTGGTGGCGTAGTGCAATCCATTACCGTAAAAACTGGCGATCAAGTTAAAACTGGAGATGTTTTAGCAACCTTAAGCCAGGCTAATGCCAATGCTTCTCTTACTAGCGCTAATGGTCAATTAGCTCAAGCTAAAGCTAGTTATCGAAAAGTTATTTCAGGGTCAACGCCTGAACAAATTAATGTTTCTCAAAAATCAGTTGACGCTGCCCATGTTGCTTATGATAATGCCGTTAATCAGTTGGAGAATGTTAAAGTTTCTACTGCTGCGGCGATTAGCCAGGCTGAAACTACTTTGGCCGATTTGCAATCGCCAACGTCTACTTCTGATAATAAGCGTTCTGCTATTTTGATAACTATTGCTAACCAACTAGCGGCCGTAAAAGCTGACCTGGATAAAGAGAAACAAATTATCGATGATAGTAACTTAAAGGATGGTTTTGGAGCAATGGATTCATCAAGTGTTTCTAATTTTAAAAACGCTAATAGTCGTGTCCAGTCTTTATTAGACACGGCTAATATTAGCCTGGCAACTGCCCAAGCTTATAAGAGCGATGCTAATATCTATCAGGCCGTTGTCGATTCTTTAGCTGTCTTAAATCAAAATACCACCTCTTTAAATTATTGTTATACGGCATTACAAAATTCAATTAGTAGTTCTAAATTTAGTCAATCTCAGATTGATGCTTATAAAACAACCATTAATCTTGCAATATCTAGTGAAAATTCTGGAATTAGCGCTATTAAAGCTTCACGTCAGGCCTTAACTGATGCCTTAACTGCCTCTTTAAATGCGGTTACTAATAGTAAGCTATCGGCAACAACTCAAATTAATTCTGCTCAAAATCAAATTAATAGCTCTAAAGCTGCTTTTCAACAAGCGGAGGCTACTTTAGCACAACAAAAAGCTAAAGCTCAACCAGCCGATATTGATGCCGCCCTAGCACAGCTATTATCCGCCGAAGGAACAGTCGAAGCTGCTCGAACGGCTTTAGCTAATACAGTTTTAACAGCTCCAGCCGATGGTACTATCACTCAAATTGATACTAAGGTTGGCCAACAGGCAACGGCAATGCAACCTGTATTTATTTTGCAAAACATTAATTCCTTGCATACCGAAGCTTATGTTAGCGAATCTAATGTCGCCTCTTTAAGTATTGGTCAAACTGTAGATTATACTTTTGATGCCTTGGGTCCCGATCGTCATTTTAGTGGAAAGATTTTAACTATTAATCCTGCATCAACTGTTATTTCTGGAGTAGTAAATTATCTAGTAAAAGCTGACTTGCCAAATATTCCTGAAATTAAACCCGGGATGACAGTTAACATGACAGTTCTAGTTGATTCCAGGGAAAATGTTTTAGCTGTCTCTGGCAGTGCAATTATTAATCAGAATGGCGAACAGTTTATTAGAGTTATCACTAACCCTAAAACCAAAACCTATGAGCAAATTAAAGTCCAAACAGGTTTACAGGCAGATGGTGGTTTAGTAGAAATTTTGGGAGGCTTAAGTAAGGGCCAGGAAATAGTTACTCTGATAAAACAATAATTTACTTATTGTAAAAGTTTTTATGAATTTGATAAATATTAAAAATCTAAAAAAAGAATATACTACAGGAGATGTAATTACTCCCGTTCTTAATGATATAAATTTTAAGATTGATAAAGGTGAATTCGTAGCAATTATGGGTCCATCGGGAAGCGGGAAATCAACGTTAATGCATATTCTTAGTTTTTTAGAAAGAGGAACTGATGGCGTATATGAATTTAAAGGTCAAGATATTAAAGATTTCGATGATAATTATTTAGCCGAATTACGTAATAAAGAAATTGGTTTTGTATTTCAGTCCTTTAATTTATTACCACGCACGACAGTTCTAGATAATGTAAAATTACCCTTAACTTATAGTAAATTAAAGAACCAAGAGGCTTTAGCAAAAAAATCTTTAGAATCAGTCGGGATGAGTCATCGTTTGAATTATTATACTAACCAAATTTCTGGCGGTGAAAAACAACGAGTAGCGATTGCCCGGGCTTTAGTTTGTGACCCAGCAGTAATTTTTGCGGATGAACCAACCGGAAATTTAGATTCTAAATCGGGCAATACGGTTATGTTTCTATTGCAACAATTAAATGATCAGGGAAGAACTATTATTTTAGTTACTCATGAAACTGATACCGCTAATCATGCCAAAAGAATTATTCGAATTAAAGACGGAAATATTCTTTCAGATGAACAAGTTAAAAAAAGAACTATTGCGGAAGCGGATAAAGATTTAATAAAATAATTTAAATTACTATAATTTTGTGAATTCATTTTCTGTTATAAAATTAGTAATTAAAAATTTACGTGCCCGTAAAGGGCGAACTCTTTTAACTATTTTAGGAATTACTATTGGCGTTGCAGGCGTAATTATTATTATTTCTCTTGGTGCGGGTGCTCAAAGTTTGATTTTGGGTCAAGTAACTAAGTTGGGAAGTAATTTAATTTATGTTAATCCGGGAAAAACAGCCGAGAGCGGAGCTCCTATACCGGGTTTAATAATAACAAGTTTAGTTAATAGCGATGCTAACGCATTACGAGATTTAAACCGGGTTCCATATGCGACTGCGGTTAATGCTAGTACTCAGGGTGCGGCGAATGTAACTTGGGGTAACAAATCTGTTGATACTAATTTTTTGGGAACAGATAGCGAATATTCTAAAACCATTAATTTTACTATGAAGCTAGGACAATTTTTTAGTGCCGCGGAGGATATTGGCGGTGCTAACGTTGTTGTCCTTGGTTCTGCAATTAGCGAAAAATTATTCAGCGACTCCGGGGTAAATCCTTTAGGGCAAGTAATTAAAGTAAAAAGCGCCTTACAGGATAAGGCAGGGGGAGTACCACTTCGGGTTATTGGTGTTATTGAATCTCGCGGTAGTTCTTTTTTCCAAAATCAAGATGATTTAATTTTTATTCCGCTTGTTGTAGGGCAACAGCAGATTCTAGGCATTCATCATTTGCAATCAATTTATATAAAAGTTGATGATGCCGCTAATATGGATGCGACTATTGCTTCCGTTAATACTGTTTTAAAGCAGCAGCATCGTATTCAAAACGATATTAATAATGATTTTACTGTTCGTAATTTAGCGGATGCCGCTGATCTTTTGTCAACTATTACTGATGCTTTAAGTTTGTTTTTGGTAGCTATGGCAGCAATTTCTTTGGTAGTTGGCGGAATTGGTATTTTAAATATTATGGTTGCAACCGTTGCCGAGAGAACGAGAGAAATTGGTTTAAGAAAAGCCGTGGGGGCAACCAAGAAAGCGATTCGTAATCAATTTTTACTTGAAGCAGTTTTACTCACTAGTTTGGGCGGATTTATTGGAATTATTATCGGTGTTGTCGTTTCCTATTTGATTTCATTACTTATGAAAAATTTGGGTTATGATTGGGAGTTTATTGTTTCTTTAATTTCTATTGTTTTATCAGTTGGTGTTTCAGTTTTTACTGGCATTGCGTTTGGATTATTTCCAGCAATTAAAGCTGCGAAGCTTGATCCAATTGACGCTTTAAGATACGAGTAATATATGATTAATGCTTTTAAACAAGCGATAAGAGCCTTGCTCGCCAATAAGGCGAGAACTCTTTTGACAACTCTTGGTATTATGATTGGGATCGCGACGGTTATTCTAGTATTGTCTGCTGGCGCCGGATTTCGTGGTTTAATTAATGATCAAGTTGCTACTTTTGGAACTAATACTTTGTATGTACAGACTAAAGTCCCTTCTGGAAATAAAGATAGAGCGTCTAGAGATAGTACTGATTCTGGGGTCGTAATTACTACTTTAAATCAAAGAGATTTAGATAGTTTAAAAAAATTACCGAATGTTGTTAATAATTACGGTATAGTAATTGGTCAGTCAGTCGCTAGTTATCGAAATAATCAAAAAACGGCAGCTTATTTTGGGGCATCGGCGGGAAGATTTGAAATTGATCAGAGTTCTTTAAAGGCTGGAAGATTTTTTACGGCCGCCGAGGATAGTAGTGGTTCTCAGGTTGTAATTTTAGGGAATAAGATAGCAGATGATTTATTTAAACAAGATGATCCTTTGGGGAAACTAGTTCGTATAGGCTCTTTAAACTTTTTAGTAATCGGTGTTTATGATAAATCTAGTGGTTTAGGTGGCGGTAATGATGATTATTTATTTATTCCACTTCAAACTGCTCAGAAAAAAATGTTGGGTATTAATTATTTAATTCAAGCGGTTGTTCAAATTAAAGACTTAGATTTAAGCGATGTTACCGCAGCTGATATTAGCTCTACGCTTAGACGTAATCACGGAATTACTAATCCCGATAAAGACGATTTTGAAGTTACTACTCAAGCACAAATTTTAGATATTTTTAATACTATTTTTAATAGTGTTACAATATTATTGATCGCCATCGCAGCGATTTCCTTAATTGTAGGTGGAGTAGGGATTATGAATATTATGTATGTAGTCGTAACTGAAAGAACGGCGGAAATTGGTTTAAGAAAAGCCTTGGGCGCTAAAAATTCTAACATTTTACAAGAATTTTTAATTGAATCAATTTTAGTAACTTTATTAGGAGGGGCTATTGGAATTATGTTTGGAGCTTTTTTGAGCTGGGTTTTAACCTCAATTGCAGTTAGTAGCGGTTTAGCTTGGACATTTTCTTTGCCGTTATATGCGATTGGTATTGGCTTCGGCGTTTCGGCAGCGATTGGTATTACTTTTGGTGTTTTGCCAGCGAGAAATGCTTCTAAATTAGATCCAATTGAAGCGTTGAGACATGAATAAATATTATTGATATTAAATATAAATATATGATAAGAAATAGACAGGAATTATTGCAACATTTAATTGAAAAACTAACCAAGGCAATGCATTCTATGCATAAAGATCAATGCTATTCTTTTGGTGGCTCGGTATTAGGAAAACAACAAATAATGATTCTTTTATTTATTTATGAAAATAAAGGGGTCTCTTCAGTTAAAGAGATTGCTAAATTTTTAAATGTTACTTCGGGCGCTATTACTCAATTTACAGATGGTTTGGTTGAAAAAAAATTAGTTAAAAGAGAAGAAAGCTCGCTTGATCGTCGCAGTGTAAATATTAAATTAACTACCTCAGCCGAAAAAGATTTTAATAATTTTAAAAAGAAATATATTGAATCGGCTACTAAATCTTTTTCTGGTTTAAGTGATAAGGAGCTGGAGCTGTTTATTAGCCTGGTAGAAAAAATTAAAACTTTTAGTTAAATAAAAATATAATAAATTAGTAACATATCATAATGTATTTATTATTCGTAGTTTTATTAGTTTTAATTATTTATTTTATTTTTTTTGTTGCTCAATTTTATAAT
>CAIOGK010000098.1 GCA_903857815.1 Candidatus Falkowiibacteriota bacterium | reverse complement strand
CAGAAATGATATATAACACTTCCTATGATACTATTTGTCATGAACATTTAGAATTTTATGCGCTTAAACAATTTAAATGGATGGCTGATAGATCAAATTTAAAGATAATTAATATTGAATTAAATAAATCTAATGGCGCGAGCCTCGCTTTAACTCTGGCTAAGAAAAATTCAAAGTACCCCGAGGCGACAGAGAAGATAGAGCAGATAATTATGGAAGAAGAAAAAAATGGCTTTAACGATTTAGGGGTGTATGAAACGTTTAAAAACAATACTCAAGAACATAGACAGCAAATGGTAGATTTAATAAAAAAATTGGAACAGGATGGGAAAAAAATATTTGGTTATGGCGCCTCGACTAAGGGTAATGTAATTTTACAATATTGTAACTTAACCATAAAAGATATTCCTTGTATAGCTGATGTGAATGAAGATAAATTCGGTCATTATACTCCAGGGACGATGATTCCTATAATATCAGAAGCTGAGGCTAAAAATATGCGTCCAGATTATTTTTTAATTTTACCTTGGCATTTTAAAGACACCATTATTAATAGAGAAAAAGATTTTTTAGCAAATGGCGGGAAGTTAATTTTTCCGCTCCCGAAAATTGAAATAATTTAATTATGAAAACCAAACACAAGACAGCTTTAATCATAGGAGTCAACGGGCAAGATGGAAAAATATTGTTTGATTTTTTGTCGAGCTTAAATTATGGGGTTGTTGGGGTTGATAAAAAAAGTATAAAAACATTTAAAATAGATTGGAATAAAAAAGTTGATATAAATAAAAAAAATGATGTATTTAATTTAATAAAAGCTATTAAGCCAGATGAAGTTTATTATTTAGCCGCTTTTCATCATTCTTCGCAGGATAAAAAAATTGATTTTTATGATGATTTAAAAATGAGTTATGAGATAAACGTTTTAGCCTTCACAAATTTTTTAGAAGCTATTAGAAATTTTTCTTCAAAAACAAAAATATTTTATGCGAGCTCATCTTTAATTTTTGGAAACTGTAAAGATAAAATACAAAATGAAAAAACACCGTTTAATCCAAATAATCCTTACGGGCTTACCAAGGTTAACGGAATGATGCTTTGCCGTTTGTATAGAGAAAAATATAATATATTTGCAGCTGCGGGTATATTATATAACCATGAATCAGAATATAGAACAGAAAATTTTATTTCCATGAAAATAATCAAAAGCGCATTGAATATAAAAAGAGGAATGCAAAAAGAGTTGGTTATTGGTAATTTTGGAGCTGTAGTTGATTGGGGATATGCCCCAGATTATGTAAGGGCTATGCATAGCATGCTAGCTTTAAAAAATGCAGATGATTTTGTAATTGCTACTGGTAAATCGCATTCAGTATTAGATTTTATTAAAGTAACATTTAATCATTTAAATCTTGATTGGCGTCAATACATCCAGGAAAATAAAGATATTATTATAGAAAAACGTTCTGTTTTAATAGGGGATTATAAAAAATTAAGTAGTAAAACAAATTGGAAGCCGAGCGTTAGCTTTTCAGAAATGATAAAAAAAATAATAGATCAAGTAAGTTAATTATGATAATAGTTTGCGAACCACAATGTAAGGGCGTTAGCCATGAAAAGGTAAATAGTGGTTTTATCTATGGTCTTCGTTTAGCTTATCCGGAAGAAAAAATAATTTTTTTCGCAGAGGCTACTCATCTAAAAGCTATTCAAGAAATTTTAATTAAGGATAATATATTAATTAATAATTTTGAATGTCGACCAT
>CAIOGK010000097.1 GCA_903857815.1 Candidatus Falkowiibacteriota bacterium | reverse complement strand
TATTTTTATATCATCGGATATTTTCATATCCTTCTCGTTTAAATCGTATTCATTAGCGGTTTTGAATTTTACGCGGGCATTAATTTTATTAACCAGCAGTTTTTTTACCGGAAAACTCACTCTTCCAATAATGCCATTCTCCCTCGGAAAATAACCATAATACATCGCCCTCTAACACATCTGGCGAACGAGCAACTCCAATACAAATTGAAAGCAATCCATGCTTATCAATAATTAAATCATTTGGGGAAAAGATATATTTTTCCAGATCATAGTCTAAGCCAATTTCACGAAAATAACCCCTACAGCGGTAATGTTTTTTATCCGCCCTCATCATGTGTTCCTCTTTTGGCTCAATTTGTATTTTCTCCAAATTTGATTTTAAATCAGCTTTTCGCCGTTCTAAATCTTTCTCAAAATCTTCCTGTTTTAAATGCATTTTTTTGATTTTTATAAATGAACAATGCAAATAATATAGCACGAAAATTTACTTACTGTCAAGTATCTACTGCGACAAAATTTGATTCACTTGACCCTTTAGGGCCGGATCTAACTCAAGCGCTTTATCAGTTGCTGCCTTAGCCTTATTATATTCTCCAGTAATAGCATAAAGCTTACCGAGATTGAGCCAAACTTCCGCATTACTAACCTCAACTACGGCTAATCTCTCAACTACAATAATCGCTCGCGAATAGTCTTCTTTATCAGCTAGATAAGTCGCCGCCATAATTAAGGCATTAGCCGAACCAAGTTGATTAGCGGCTCCGCCATCTACACACTTATTTAAAGGATCTTGAACTTCAGCGTCTGCCTCAACCATCATATAAATTTGAGCTAAACGACAGTATGAATGAGGATAACTTTGATTTAGATTAGCGGCGTATTTTAAGGTTTCTATAGCTTCAGTCGGTCTATTTTGCATTAAATAAGCTTGAGCCTTAACAAAATAACCAGGGATTCTACCAGGGCTAGCCGCAATTGCTTTTTCCGCGGCCGCTAAAGAAAGCTCTGAATAATAATTTTTTTTATTTTCATCTTTATAAAAAATACGAGCCCCTAAATCATAAGCTTGAGCTGCCTGTAATTGGAACAGACTATCTTGTTCATTATATTTTAAATTTTTCTCAACTAAAGAAATAACATACTCATATTCAGATTGCATTTTTTCTGGTGGTAAGGAGGTTAAAAAATCTGGATTACTAGCAACGAGGTTAATTAACGTTCCTCTTCCATCTCTATCTAACGGGGTATCAGTTAAACTCTCTCTAAATATATTAAAACCTTCTTCAGATTTGCCAATTAATATGTTTGAGTAACCATCAATAACCCCTTGCAACATACGATATGGTTTTAAGGTGAATTTAGATATAACAACCAGTGCAATAATTAATATTATAATTAAAGCTAACCATTCCCTTTCCGCATTTTTTAACCAATTAGAATTAACGGTAACTTCGTCATCAGCAATATTTCTTTCTTTTGGCAACCAATAAACAAAACCAAGCATTATCATTAATCCAATATAAGTAACAAAAGAATCAAAAACAGCAAGATTTTGTATAAAATAAGCAGCCATTAAAGCAACTACCAAAACTATTTCAAAATTGCGTTTTCCTAATTCGGTTGAATTAATTTTATAACCATTATTTTTAAGTTCGCGCCCAAGATAATATAGGGCAAAAATAAAAATACTTAAATAAGTTAATAAACCGGCTAATCCGGTTGTCGAGGCAATATCAATTAAATTATTATGAGCTCTATCAAAATAAGTTTCAACTCTATCATAATTAAAAAATTTAGGATCAAACTGACGATCAAAAATAATAGCGTAATTACCAAATCCGGTTCCCAATAATGGATGATATTTAAAATCTCGAACCGCTCCTTGCCAAGATAATAATCTAGTTTGAAAAGTAGTCTTTTGTGAAGTTAAATTTTTTAAGAAACTATTTTGAAACCAAGCAGCCTGTTGTTGAGAAAAAATTACTGCGACAACAATTATCATTAAAGCGGAAATGGATAATAAACTATATTTTACTTTTTTATTACTATGCAAAAACCCGATTAATAGTGCTGCTAAAAATATGCTAACGGCCAGCCCAATAATTGCCCCGGAAGTATGCATATTTTTAAACTGCATAAACATTACAAATACCGGCAATAAATAAAGATATTTCCATTTTGAAGAGTTACGGAAAAAAATAATCGCTGTAAAAAAAAGATTGAAAATTAAATAACCACTTACATAAGCTGTATTTCCGATAGTACTATATTCATCCTTACCGAATAAACCAACCAAACTAACTATAACTGCTGCTGTAATTGAGGAAATAAATAATATTTGCCATTCTCTCCAGGTTCTAAAAACTGTTATTAAAATAAAAAAGAATATTAAGAAATGGAAAAGATGAAAAAAGCCAAGCATTCTTTCAACATCGCCCCAGAAGCTTAAATTAAAATCAACCCCAGTAAAACAAGAAAGCAAAATAACGGCAAAATATGAAACTAACCCAACCAACATTAAATTTAATTTAGGCCGGTAACTAGGATAACGCCAAATGAATACTAGCCAAACAGCTAATAACAATTCCATTAAAATATTAAATGAAAATTGTTTAGAGCTAATATAGGGAAATAATAAATCGCTAAAAACAAAGAGTACAAAAAATAAAGAAAAAATTAATCCTCCTTGGAGAATACGTAAATAAGTTTTTGATGACATAATATAAAATTAAAATTTTAGAGGTAATAACTTTTAAGAAAGTTAAAATGCTACCATAATTATAACAGATTCTCGCCAAACCCCAAGCCCCTTGACTTATTATTTGTTATATGTTATGGTTTAGTTAGTTCATTCAAATATATACGAGGATAGCCACAGCAGCAGCTAAATTTTGCTGGGGGTAAATAAGATACTAAATCTTTGCCCCTAATACCTAAACGTATGTTTAGATTATTTAACAGCTTTTTTGCCCTTCTGCTCACAATTATTGTGTTAAAATGGCTTCTCCCTCCCGAATTAGCGGATTTAGCTACTCAAATTTTGGTCAAAATTTTGACTATCATTAGAGATTTATTAGCTACAATCACGCTACCAACATAACTTAAAAGGCTTTCCACGGAAAGCCTTTTTACTTTGCAAAATACTACTTTTTGCTGCCTTTTCCCTTCTTTATTGACATTTTGGCATAAATATGTTATAATAATGGCATAGAAAATGAGAAATCAAAATCACACTTCTATCCTAAGATGCGGGGGTCGTATCAAAACAAACAAAGTACTTTTACAAAAAAAAAATTAACCGCAATGAAAAAACAAAAATTTTTTTGGTTTTCAATCGCAATGTTAGCGACATGTTTCTTTATTTTGGTCCTTGCTATGGATGGACAAGCCAAACGGAGTTATTATGAAAATCTCAACCAAGAGTTCGCCGAAACCTATAAAAAGGTTATGGATATGAACAAGGGGAGATTTGTGGACCTGGAAAAAATTCCGGTAGGAGAAATTATTTATGTTCCCTCTCGTTGGAACGAAAAAGACACTGAAATGCTTGAGTTACTCCCACCAGTTAATGGGAAGCACGATTGTATCTACAAATTGGTTCACCGTTATGTATATGGCGAACTAAGTCCTGAGCCAAAGGAAAAAACAAAAGCTGAAGCTAAGCTAGTGGCAAATGATGAGACTAATCAAAAGGTTGCCGATGCCAATCCGCTAAGTGAAAAATCACAATCTAAAAAATTGTGGTGGCTCGCTATTCTGCCGATGATTCCGTTATCAATTGGCGGACGTAAATGGTGGGAAAAAAAACACAATCCCGACTCCTACCCTCCGGTAGGAAGAAACCTCGACACTCTCGAAGAACCAGAAATCATTTCTGATATTCAAAATGTGTTTGCAGAACCTGGAGCAAAGGTTCTCGCTATCCAAAGAGGAACCTTACAGCGTTCTAGCGGGCCAGACAAAATCAAAGTTCTGATGAAGTTTGGCGACGGTAAAGATCGCAATGTTTGGATTCGTCCAGGTGAATCAGTTTGTAAGATTAAAGTTAAGAATTTTTTTGGGACAGAATCTTTCAAATATTGCCGTAGTGCTTGCACTAACGGAATGATTTGGGATGAATTTCAACTTCCAAAAGGTTGGGAATTCGTCCCGAGTCAAAACATCGTGGTTCCCGAAGTGATACAAACAGTTACTGAAACTGACATTTCAAAAGAAGAATCCTCGACTAAAGCTGAAGCTGAAAAAGAATTACCGACTATTCTTATAATAGTTTCGGAAATTTCTTTCAAGCGTCCCGCACGCTGTACACAAAACAAAAAACGCTGTCGTGCATGCAAGTATTGTAAAAAAGGCCGAAGGTTTTGCGGCTATAAACCAAAACCAAAAAAATAAAACCTAAAAGGAACAAATCCTTTCTCTCTCAAACACGAATACCTCATCCCTAAAAAAGTTGAGGTATTTTTTTATCAAAAAAACAGGCCCCTAAATTAAAGGCCTGTTTTTATTTTTTCGTTTTAAATTTATTGAACTAACAAATTTCCGCCACCGTCTTCAATCATAAACTGCATAGAGGATGTTGCTGGCTGACAAGCCTTTAAACTTGTTTTGTATGTTTCCCAAATTGTATCATGGCTCTTTTTAGCCGCTTCTCTAACTGCCTTCACGGTAGTTTCGAATGTTTTAACACAAGCCTTCAAAGCCTCTCTTTGTTGGCCGGGAACATTTACAGTTGTTGATGCTGTTTCAGAAGCATTTAAATTAAGGGCTGCTTTCTGACAAGTAGTACGAGCAGAAATTGCGTTATTAATTTGTGTTGCTTGATAAGTATTCCCTTCTTTTAGGGTGCCATCTTTAGTTTCAATAGCCGTAATTACACAAGCCGCTTGTTCAGGTTTAACGAAATTATTATTTGGAGTTGAGGTTGCTTTACGATCATCATTTTTTGGTTCTGATTTTTTAGGATCTTCTTTTTTAACGCCCCAAAGTGAAGTGCCAATTTTTTTAATTTGTTCGTAAAATTTAATTAATTGAGGAGTAGAAATTTTTTCTAATTCTAGTTTTTTTGTTTCACCGTTAACAGGAGTTATATTAACTGTAGAGGTTTCTTTAGTGGAAGTTACCTTTCTTACGCCATATAAAGCATTGCCTTCTTTGATGATTTTTTCAAAATATCGAATTTGGTCAGGGGTAAGGATCTTTTCCAAGCTACCCATCATTTGTCGAGGCTCTGGTTTAATTTCTTTATTTTCTCTTGGTTCTGGTTTTCGCTCCCCATTACTAGAAGAGTCGTAAAGAGTCGGAACTGGCGCATCATCACCTTGCGCGGCGCTATCGTCTTGAGCAAAAATGGGGCCTGAAAAAGATAAGGATAAACCCATCATAATTACCAAAGACCAAATAATAGTTTTTTTCATATTTTTTATTATTTAGT
>CAIOGK010000096.1 GCA_903857815.1 Candidatus Falkowiibacteriota bacterium | reverse complement strand
TAACTATATTATATTAAAGCCACTTCAGCCTCTCACTTTTTGCAGTCGCCGGATTATCTATTTTATATTCAGGATGAATCTTGGCCCATTTTGATATATCGGTCCATTTAAGTCCATGAAAGCCAAATTGTCCGTCCCAAGAATATTTATCTTTATTCTCTGATTCAAAACTAAATTTTTTTGCTAATAGAACGGGCGCAAATTTTATTCCACTATCTTCAAATAATTTACGGTAATATACACAAATTGAAGTATCTTCGGGATGATATCTTTCTATCTTATTATCTTGAGATAATTTAGCAGTCAGATTTAGTAATTTTTTGCTGCGCAAACTAAAGCCACCATTACCAACGACCAGCTTCCCTAATAATTCTACCGGGAAATCAAAACTATTAATCGACCAATCGGCCACCAACCAAGGAGCGCCGATATAATCATAATCTAGGTATTCATCTGTCCAAGCATCTGGATTAAGTATAAAGCCGTCATATTGAATTAAGAGAACGTGAGCGGTATCAACGTATTGATGCAACTCATTTATTATAAAATGAGAATATTCTTCAGTTGAATTAAGGGCTTTAATTTTAATAACATTTTCTGTTTTAGGTACATCCAAGGAAGTTAATATTTTAACTTCTGCGAATTCAAAATCTTTTAGACAAATATTAACAGCTAATCTAAGTCTTTCAACATCAACACAATCTATACCTAATAATGTTATATTTTCTAGTTTTCTTTTGCTCATATACTAATATTATAACATAAATTAACCGGGATAACAGGACGTGGATTCGAACTAAGATAGACCAATAAAATCAAGGGTTTTCTGCAAAATATGATAAATATCTCAAAAGTGTTCGAACCAAATCTTAACTTTAAATTAACCTAATATTAAAACAAAAAAGAGCCTTTAGGCTCAATTTTGTCTATTTGCTCCCGGGGTCGGATTCGAACCGACGACCAATTGGTTAACAGCCAACTGCGCTACCGCTGCGCTACCCGGGAATATTAAATTGTCTTAGCAAAGACCTATAAATAGACCCTCGCTTTTACTAAAAACAAAAATGTTTAAAAACATTTTATGTTTATATTCTAGCAAATACCCTAACTATGTCAATAAGCTAATAATCACCCGATAACAAAGAACATTTCTCATTTTGATATTTAAATAGCCCCATTTTTGATGGAGCTATTTGTTGTTTTTTTACTAATAATAAACATCTAAAAAATCCGTTCGGCTTCTTCTACAATTTTAGCAACTCTCCAGGGACGCAGACTAATTACGGTTGCGAACTCGATGGCGTCAGCGCCAGAAAATTTCATTATTTTAACATCACGCGCGGAAAAAATGCCACCACTAGCCTTAATCGGAATTTTTATTCCGTAACGGCGCAAGCTCATAATCTTATTACAAACTGCAGTAAATAAAGGCTTCCCAGATAATCCGCCGCCGCCAAATTTTGCTAAAGGAGAACTTCTCCTCCACCAAAATAAACGTTTCCAACGGATACTGCAATCTTGAGAACCAAACTTAATCGTGTTGGAAATTGTTATAATATCACATAAATCATTTTTACAAATATCCGCGATTAATTCATTTGAAACCAAAAAGTTTACCTTTAAATCAAGCACCAGGTTGTGAGTCTTTCTTAATGATTGAAGCATCCCTAAGATTTCTTTCATGTGAGTTATAATCTGCCCATCGCTTCTTACAGTATTCGGGCAAGATTGATTTATCTGCACCCAAATTGGCGACTGAAAATTATAAAAATGATATGTCCCATCGTGCAATGCTTCAATGAGTTTGTTTTTAAAACATCTCGTCTCCCAAAGCATATCTTCAATCGTATTTCCAATCGGCATGAACGAAATACCAAGGGCATCTCGTTTAACATTTTGGAATTTACCAGCAGACAATAAAGCCTGAAATCCGGGGCCACTTAAACTCACCGCGTTAAGCGTCATTCCCTGAATAGGATAAGTTTTTATACACCTCGGAAATAATTCCTTCGGTTCGTATTTTTTATCCAAAGGAAGATTTCCCTTATTTTCAGCCCAGGTAGTTGTTTTTGCAACAAAATTAATTTTCGCCATTATTTTCTTAAATGACGGAAAAAGAAATCCAAATAATTTATGATACCAGTAGCCCTCACCGCCCCATCCTAAAGCACCAGAAGCAGCATTAACTCTAAATTCAATACCCTTGATTTTCATCTTTAATTCCCTTTCTTTTATTGGTTTATATTATTGTTGTTTATATATTTTTAAATAACTATTCAAATTAAATTACCACATTATCTCACTTAATGTCAAACGTTAAAAATCTCACCCTAAAACAAAAAAAGCCGATATGAATAGGCTCTTTTATCTATTTATTTCTTATTTTCCTATCTCTTTAGCAATCTCGGCTAATTCCTTAGCGTAAGAGCTCTGTAATTTTTCAATAAATTCCTCACCTTGCTCAGGAGTTGATATTCCCACTGAACCATCATTAGAATCAATGACGGTTACTATATTTTTTTCATTATCAATATCAATCACTGTTACCGGTTCCGGTTTGACATCGCCGACAACTTTAGCAGTTTCAGCTAAATTATCGACGGAATCAAAAAGATATATATAATCTTCTGAATTTCTTTGTTCATTTTCTTTTTGAACGGAATTACTTTCGTAATTTTTATTATTTATAACTATTCTATCCAAACGTCCATCAGAGTCTTTATCACAGAAAGCTTTCTTGCCGCCATTTTTAAAAAAAACAGCATATCGACCATCATTAGCGGCGATTAACTGACGCTCTAAAGAAAAGTCGGCTTGCTTTACTTGTGTTTGGTGAATATAATGATTTTCGCGCTTATCATTTACTTTAATAAATTCAATAATTTTTCCTAAATTTAAGTTAGCCTCTTCTACTTTTTGTTTAATATTTTCCGCTCTATTTGTAGTTCCCTCCGCTTTTGCGCCTTGAGGCATAGTAAAGATAGCTAAAATGGCGGCTATTTTCGCCAACTTATCTAGAGAAATTCCTCTTTCAGTTTTGAGATTAACTTGTTCTGCCTTTTTATCAATTACCTTATGGGCAAACATTTTTTCAAAAAACATAAATTTATATTAACGATTAATAATCTCTCAACTTTTCTAATCCCTTAAACTTTCTAATTTTCTCTAGGGCCTTGGATTCAATTTGACGAATACGTTCACGGGTAACTTCAAATTCCTGACCAACTTCTTCTAAGGTATGAGCAACGCCATCAACTAGTCCAAAACGCATCTCTAAAATTTTCTGTTCACGCGGTGATAATTGAGCAACAATATTTTTGACATAATCTCTGAGCAACTGCAAAGCAGCGGCTCTATCTGGGGTAACATTTTTAACATCTTCAATAAAATCTTCTAAAGTTGAATCCTCTTCATCATCTCCAATAGTTGTTTCTAAAGAAATTGTATCTTGAGAAATTTTCATGATATATCTAACCTTCTCTAATTCTTCACCCATTTCCGCCGCAATTTCATCCGCTAAGGGTTCACGCCCTAATTCTTGAATTAAATTACGTTGAACCTGTTGAAATTTATTAATTGTTTCAACCATATGAACTGGAATACGAATTGTTCTTGATTGATCGGCTAAGGCCCGAGTTATTGCCTGACGTATCCACCAGGTAGCATATGTTGAAAATTTAAATCCTTTGCGATATTCAAATTTTTCTACTGCTCTAAATAAACCGATATTTCCCTCCTGAATAAGGTCCAATAAACTCATTCCTTTTGCTCCAGCGAACTTCTTAGCAATAGAAACGACTAAACGGAGGTTAGCCTCAATAATTCTCTTCTCAGCCTCTTTATCGCCCTTCTCCTTGCGTTTAGCAAGCTCTGTTTCTTCTTCGCCAGTTAATAAAGGTACTTTACCTATCTCCTTTAAATACATCTGGATTGAATCGGCACTGAGTTTAGATAAATCGACTTGCATCGCATTTTGTTGTGCAAGCGCTCTTCCAGTTAAGACCGGCTCATTGGCCTTCTTTTCTGCGGTATCTAAAATACGACCCGAATCTTCAGCAATCCTAATTCCATTTTTTTGTAAATCACCCAAAAAGACATCATACTCATAAACGTATTCTTCTACCTCTGGAAAAAGATATAATAATTCTGTTTCTGTAATAAACCCGCGCATGCGCCCTTTATCAATCAATTTTTTAAACTGCTCTTCAGTCGGTTTAACAATTTCCCGTGGCGCTTCTTTTGGCTTTATTTTAACTGGTCTAGCAGAATGTAAAACTTTTTTCTTGGGTACTATTTTTTTTGTTTTAGACTTAACAACCACTCTTGATTTAACTGCCGGTTTTTTAACCGAAATCGGTTTTTTAACCAGCTTAACCTTCTTGGCTAATTTAGTCGATGTAACAATCTTTTTAGATACGGTTTTCATTTTTGTTTTTTTTAACTGCTTTTTTGGCTGTTTTTTAGCCATATGTTTTAGATTAGCTTTTTTAACTCATCAGTCGCGCTTTTCAGCTCTTCCATAAGTCGCTCCATGTTCGCTCCACCACCAACTTCTTGATTTTTTTCTCTCTCGGTAGCGATTATTGCTTTTTCTATTTGTTTTATTTTTTTATGATAACTATACTTTTTAAGTTCTAAAATAATCTTAATAATTTCTAATTTTGCCCCATCTTGAGTATAGGCATAAAAATCTTTTTCTCCTAAAAGAGTTAACTTGTCAAGAAGATTTTCTAACCCTGCCTCATTTTCTGTTAAATATTTATGAAAATCATCGTAATCAAAAGAGGTAGCCTTATTATAATAGATAATCAATATCTTGTAAAACCTCGAATTTTCTACCTGACAAACTTGTTCAGGATCTAAATTTTCTAAACTGTAACTGATAAACTCCGGGAATCTGATAATTAATGATAAAAATAATTCTGACAATAACTCTTCTCTCACTAAAGGTCGGGAAATCGGCATATTTGGCTTAACATCCTTATTATAAACATTTGCAAAATCTGGCTTTCTTTTAACTTGATATTTTTTAAACTCTTCTCGAATATCAGTCTCGGAAAAATCTAATTCCTCGCTGATTCTTTTTAACCAATAGCCTTGCTCGGAATTATTAGGAACTAAATTAATCATTTCGAACATTTTATCGCGAATGATAATTTTATTATTTAACTCATTCAAATCTAACCCGGCACTAATTTTCTCAAAATAATATTCCAACATCGGGCTAGCATCTTCAACGGCTTTTTTAAAATCAGCTGGGTTATTTTTTAAGCAATCATCCGGGTCCTTGCCATATGGTAAGGTGAGAACCTTTAAATTCATATTCTGTGCTAAGGCTTCTTTTATTCCCCTATCGGCGGCCATTTGACCAGCACTATCCATATCAAATGCTAAGGTCAAATTATTGGTAAATCTTTTAATTAAAGTGATTTGCTCAGTTGTTAAAGCGGTCCCCGAAGAGGCAACGGTATTAATAAAGCCGTGATTATGACAAGCGATAGCATCCATCTGGCCCTCAACAACAATTGCAAAATCTTCTTTTCTAATTGCCTGCTTAGCTTTATTTAGAGCAAATAAAATCCGACTCTTGTCATAAATTTCTGTTTGCGGACTATTAATATATTTACCCATCTTTTCTGTTTTTTCTTTTTCCGGATTAACACGAGCTGTAAAGGCAACAACATTATTGTTCACATCCCAAATAGGAAACATGATCCGGTCGCGAAATCTATCATAATATCCCCGACCACTTCCCGTCGTATCTTTTTTAATCGCTAAACCGGCCGCTAAAATTTCCTCATCACTATATTTATTTCCAGTTTTAGGGCGCTGTTTTAAAAATTCATATAACGAGCTCCAGGAATCAGGACTATATCCTAAGCGCCAATCCTCAATGGTCTCTTCTTTGAGGCCGCGAGCAATTAAATATTCTTTTGCTTTCTGACCGGTATTAGATTTAAGCAGGTGAGAATAATATTTACCAGCAATCTCCATAATATCTAACAAACGACTACGCTTTGAATGTTGTTCCGTATTTTCATGTTTTAAAATTACGCCCGCTTTAGGTGCTAAAAGTCGTAAAGTTTCAATAAAGCTCAACCCCTCTTTTTCCATTACAAAAGTAAAAACATCGCCACCGCGACTACAGCCGAAGCAATGCCATATTTGTTTGTCTGGTGAAATTACAAAAGACGGCGTCTTTTCATTATGGAAAGGACAAGCTGCTTGGAAATTAGCGCCGACGGCTTTAACCGGGATATATTCCCGGATAATTTCCACAATATCTAATTTTGACTTTACTTCTTCGCTATCTGACATATAAAGTCTGATTAATTAAAATATGTTAAACAAAAAATTCTGGTAAGGCTAACCTCTGTAATCTCTTAGCTTCATTTTCAACAACTTCACCATCATATTCAGCATTATGGCGACTTTGCCCCTCATATCCCGGACGTTTTTGATCTAGATGAAGATTAAAAGTAATAAATATTTCACCATTACTATCCGCTTGTTCTAAAAAATATATATGAAAACGTGGATAAAAATCTCGCGATAAACGACGAGCAAAACTTCGCTCACCATCTTCACGTTCTGGAATAAAAACATAGCCGGCGTGTCTAAGCCAAATCTCCGGTGCTTCTAATAATTGTTTCTTGCGAATAATGATTTTCATCGGTTTTTTTTCTAAAAACAATAAATTTATATACGAAAAAGTTATAGACCCCAATCAACAAATTTACAACTATTTGAGCTAACAAATACCAAGCTCCGAACTTATTTACAAACAAATGCATTAAAACACCATTTAAATTAAGCCCGATAAAGGCATTACCAATATACAATACGAACTGAATGGGCATTTTCTTCTGGCTATAATTACGAAAAGTCCAGAATTTCTGCAAAGTAAAACTAACCACAAACGATAAAATAAAAGCTAAACTGCTTGATAATACTAGGCCCCAATGAAAAATACCATGAAATAAGAATAAAAATAAAAGATCAACCGCTGCCGCCGAACTACCAGCGAAAAAGAACTTTATCACTGATTTACGTTTATCGCAAATTAAAAATAATTCAGGAAAACGCTTCAAAAATAGATTCTTAAAATTAATATAAATTTTATTAACAAGGGGCATAAAAAATTATCAGTTTATTTTTTAAAATAATTGTCCAACACCCAACCTATTAAATTTTTACTTTCTTTGAATCTCTCATTCTTGCCAGGACTATTTAAAACGGCAGCAATCAAATCTTCACCGCCTGGGCCCTTAAAGCGTCCAACAAAACAGTACCCGGCTCTATCGGTATATCCAGTTTTCCCGCCCACAGGTAAAAAGCTATTTTTAGCAGAATCAAATAATAAATAGTCGGTTGATTCAATAATTTTTTCGCGACCTTCTATAGTTTGAAACTTATACTCTTTACGATTAACCGCATCACTAATCTCAGAATTTTTTAATGCCTCTTTCGCAAGTAAAGCTACTTCGCGAGCCGTGGAAATATTTTTATCACTTAATCCAATCGGATCAGCAAAAGAAGTATTATGTAAATTCAACAATTTAGCTTTATCATTCATTTTTTTAATAAATTCTTCTTCGCTCAATTTAGAGGCATGAACTAAAGCAATCGTAGCGCCATTATCAGAAGCGACTAAACTAGTAAACAAAATGTCTTTCAAATTAACATTATCGCCCAGAAAAAGATTTAACTTGCCTCCGACAATATTATCAGCACTAGTAATTTGATAGCTACTATTTAAATCTGGTTGCGTCTCTAGAAATACAAGAGCGGTCATTAATTTAGTAATACTAGCAATTGGTTGTTGCACGTCAGCGTTCTTATTAAAAAATAGAAATCGTCCATCCTCTGAAAGTACGGCCGCTTTATCCGCGACTACGATATCCGCAGACTCAAAGGGGATTAAAGAAATTAATTCAACATCATTATTAACTATAGCCGGAATACTATTTCCAGAAAAAAATAAAATTAATATTAAATTTATTAAAAAGTTCCAAAACATTTTTTATAATTATTATCTTTCTGTTATCTCGGAAGACGCCTCTTCTAATACGGCTGCCAGTTCTTCAACTTTCTTTTCTAAAGCTGCGTCTAAAGCCTCCGAATGATTAAGTTTTTCATAATCAGGTAGCTCTTGCACACTCCTTATTCCTAAAAATCTCACAAAATCGAGACTAACACTATAATAATTTTCTTGTTTTATTTTTTCAAATTTTTCTTCTATTAAACCACGAATTAATAAATTACGAATTATTAAGCTACAGTTAATGCCTCGAATTTTCTCTAATTCTAATTTACTGATTGGCCCACGATAAGCAATAATTGTTAAAGCCTCTAAGCTCGGTTGAGATAATTCTCCACTAGTTTCATTCTTTAAAAATTCTTTAATTAAAGGAGCGTTATCGCCAGCAGTTGTTATTTGATACTGATTATTATTTTTAATAAGTGCTAAGCCGCTACCAGAGCTCTCATAATCATTGGCTAATTCTGTTAAGGCGTCCTCGATTTCCTTATTTCTAGCGCCCGTTAAACCAGCTAGCTCCTTCACGGCTAACGCTTTAATAGAAACAAATAATAAGGATTCTAGTTGAGATTTTAAGGTCATATTTTATTGCTTGTTATGTGAATTTCACTAAATAATTCATCTTGCTCAAAAATTAATTCTTTTTGCTTAGCTAGTTCTAAAACTGCCAAAAAACTAACAATCATTTCTGTTTTATTAGCCGCTCCTCTAAGTAACTTAGAGAAATTTACCTTTATTTTTTCAAGTAGCATAGTTCTGATTAATGAAATCTTTTCTTCGATATTCATCTTTGGTTCTAGCGTTTGTTCTGGTAATTTAACTTCCTGGCGTTTAGTTAAATCAGCAATAATTTTTTTAAACTGTTCAGCTAGGATAACCGCTGTTAATTTAGCGGGTGGGGAGAAAGTTGGTATACTTGATTGAATTCGACGACTCTTAGTAATCGGTGGTAAAAACAAAAACTTTTCTAAAATAATAATATCTCTAATTTTTTTACTTGCTTCAACAAACTCTTTATACATTCGCAATTGCTTTTCTAAATCGTCTCCCTCTTCTTCCTCAGAACTAACAAATAAATAAGGTAACAATGCCTTTGATTTAATAAATAACAACTTAGCGGCAACTAATAAAAAATCGGCTAGCTCTTCGGGGCCAATATTTTTAGACTCACGGACATAGGCAACATACTCATCAGCAATTTTTGCTAAATTAATTTCGGTAATATCCATTTCTTCGCTTTCAATTAATGAAAGCAAAAGTCCTAAAGGTCCAGAAAATTTTTCCTGTGTGAACTCTATCATAAATTATTGAACTGGAACGGCCTCAACTGTTCCGGCTGGGCCTTTCTGTAAATTCCAGAGCGTGCTTTTCAAGCATTGATAACCAGCTTCGTGATCCTTACTGCCGCTACCGTACATCATCGCGGGACGAGATTGGCCATTATCTAAAAAACTGCTCATCCTAAAAGTAGCGCAAAATTCAAAATTAGTACTATCTATTTTATTGTAAATAATCGCTACGCGAGTTTCGGGATCTATTGCTGCTTTTGCATCAAAATATAAATTTGATTGATTTTTCAAATCATCCAAGCTATTTGGTAAAACTTTATGGATATCATAATAACTATTAACTGCGCTTTCCAAGCTATAAATATTATTAACAACAATTTGATCTAAGCGACGATTTCTAGATTCCTTTGGTGATTCCATAAAAAACCAGGCTGATACAAAAACTGCAATTATTATAATCAAAGATGCAAAAAAGAAAATTTTTACAATTTTATCTTTCTGGGTTACATCAACACGTCTAATATCATAAAGATAGAAAGCAAAAACCGAACCAGAGATAATTAACATTGTTAAAGCTTTAAGAACAAAACTTAAAGTTAATTCGCCGTTTAAAAAATTATTAATTATACTAATAAAAATTCCTAAAACCGTAATAGAAGAAACCAGTAAAATTAAATAAGTGAGCCAACGTCTAATTCCAGATTCTTGATCTAATTCTTTTGTTTGTAACCCGCGATTAATTAAACGGTTAATAACGAAGAAAATTGGTGTTGCAATTAATAAGGCTGAAATCGCAAATCTGAATTGACCGTTGTAATCCATATAACTATTTAAAGCTAGGGTATCGGCGACAGTCTGACTAATAATACCGAAAGCGATTAAGCCCACAGAAATAGAGACGAAAATCAAAGCAACTAAAGACAGGAGGTAGTAGAAAGCATACTTAGCGTTATGATTATTAGACATATGATTATTAATTAAATTAATAAATTATTTCTTGCTTAAATCTAACTTTAAAGATAATTCTTTTAGCTGTTTTTCATCAACTGTTGCGGGGGAATCGGTCATTAAATCTCTTCCCTGGCCATCTTTAGGAAAAGCATAGATATCACGAATAGAATCCCAATCATTAAGAATCATTAAAATACGGTCAATTCCGGGGGCATTACCGCCGTGTGGTGGTGCTCCATAAGAAAAAGCATTTATCATTGCTCCAAATTTAGCATCAACCTCTTCTTTAGAATAACCAGCTATTTTAAAAGCCTCATACATAATTTCTGGCTCATGGTTTCTAATAGCACCACTAGATACTTCAAAACCATTTAAAACCAAATCGTATTGATAAGCTAAAATATCAAGCGGATTTTTTTCTTTTAAAGCTTTGAGTCCACCTTGAGGCATTGAAAATGGATTATGGCCAAAATCAATTCGCCCTTCTTCGATTTCTGAATAATCATACATTGGAAAGTCTACTATCCAAGCAAAAGCCGCTTTACTATTATCTTTCAAACCTAATTTAACAGCTACTTCATTTCTAACTACTCCTAAAACAGAACACGCCGTTCGCCAACTATCAGCTGCGAAAAATACTAAATCACCATCAACCGCCTTGCAAGCATCGGCTAATTCCGTTAACTTTTCTGAACTTAAAAATTTAGCAAAGGAAGCGCCAACAACTTTTTCTTTAATATTTAAATAAGCTAAACCTTTTGCACCTTTACGTTTTGCTAATTCAACAAATTCATCGATTTCTTTTCTGGTAAATTTTGCTCCACCTTCAATCCGTAAAGCTTTAACAACTCCTTTATTATTTAACGCTTCTTCAAAAACAGGAAATCCACAACCCTCAACCACTTCACTTACATCAACAATTGGCATTTCAAATCTTAAATCTGGTTTATCAATTCCGTAAGTATTCATCGATTCAGTCCAGGATAAACGTTTAAAGTTTCCCTGCTCATCAAGATTAATAATTTCTTTTTCACTGAATCTTGTAATTGCCTCTTTCATGAAAGGCTGCATAACTGCAAAAACATCATCTTGCTCCACAAAGCTCATCTCCATATCGAGCTGATAAAATTCACCATAATGTCTATCCATGCGCGGATCCTCATCACGAAAACATGGAGCAATTTGAAAATATTTATCTAGCCCAGCAACCATTAATAACTGTTTAAATTGTTGTGGCGCTTGTGGTAAAGCATAAAATTTACCAGGGTAAACACGTGAAGGAATCAAAAAATCACGCGCGCCCTCAGGGGAAGAATTGGCTAAAATAGGAGTTTGAATTTCCATAAATCCCTGCTTATGAAAATATTCTCTTATATAAGCCATGAAGGCATCTTTAGTCGCTAACATTTTCTGAAGTTTTGGACGACGTAAATCTAAAAATCGATATTTAAGACGTAAACTTTCACTGGCTTCAGCGGCCTTTTCCTCATTTATCTCAAACGGCATTATTTTTGCCAAACTTAAAATTTCTATTTCTAAAGCCTCAATTTCAATTTCACCGGTTTCCATTTTACTATTTACCATCTCTTGAGGACGCTCAATTACTAATCCAACTATTTTTACAACGCACTCCTGACGTAAATTATCCATTATTTTTACTAATTCTGGACTTTTAAGAGGGTCTATCTTAACCTGAGTAAGCCCGTAATGATCACGTAAATCTAAAAATATCAAACCGCCATGATTACGCAGGCTATTAATCCAACCGGCCAAAGTAACCTTTTCTCCAGCTATTTTTTTATTTAGTTCTCCGCAAGTATGTGTTCTTAACATAAAAATTAAACGTTATAAACGTTTATAATTAATAATCTTCTCTGTTTAAATATTATCTCATTTTGGCTCTTTTAGCAAGAAAAAACAGCCTCTAATATTAGCTGTTAATACTACAAAATAGGCGGAGATTTCTTAAATTACTTTAATTTCTAAAATTTAAAAATCCTTTTGTTAAAGTCGCTAATTCTTTAACCAGCTTCTTATCAATCTTAATTTTTAGACTTAAACCAAGACTATTTTCTAACATAAAACGCAATATTTTCACACAATTATCAGATATTGTCAATATTTCTCTTATTTCTCTGTTCTTTTCAGCCGCAAAACAACTTTCACACATCAAGCCACCGCTATGTAAATTAAAATAATTTTTCCCAGGACATATTTTTTTATGACAGTTTAAACAATGTTCCAATTCTGGCTTATAGCCCATTTCAGTTAAAAATTTAAAAGCAAAAAAAGAAAATAATAATTCTCCATCTTCTCTTATTAATTCTTGCTTAATATTATTTAACGTTTTTAAGTATTCTAACAAAAGAAAAAATAAGGGCTTATCTTGTTCGTTTTCAGGGGTCAAATTTCTAAACCATCTTAATCCTAAACCAGCATAATATAATTTATTTAAATCTTCTTTAACTGAAAAAAACACTTCTTGATTTATTGCCCCGGCAGCGTAGTCCCTTCCCTTGCCCGGAATTATCATTAAATCAATCAAATTCATTGGTTCTAAATGACCGGCTAATTTTGATTTTAATCTTTTAGTTCCTCTAGCCAATAGGGTTATTTTTCCAAACTCACTTGTATAAAAAGAAACCAGGCTATCATATTCTCGATAATCCTGGCGATTCAAAACTATAGCTAAAGTTTTTCTACTTTCTTCCATAAATAATCTATGCTTCAACTATTCTATCTCATCTAAATAACCCTGTAGGATAATCGTGGCGGCAATTTCATCGCGTCCGGCTTTGGTTTTTTTAGTTCCTATTAAAGCATCGGCCGCTAAACTACTTAAGCGTTCATCTAAAAAAACGATCGGAAGAGCTGTTTTTTTTTCTAATCGAGCAACAAAATCAAGCCATTTGGGATTATTAGCCTGCTCGCCATTCATTTTTTTAGGGCTTCCGATAATTATCATATCTATTTCTTCTGCTTCGACTACAGCTAAAATATCCCCCATATTAGTAACGGTTTTAAAGGGTGTAGCAATTTTTGTTTCTTCTTCGGCTAACGCTAAACCGATTCTTTTTTCTCCCCAATCGATTCCTAAATATTTTTTCATTTTTTTATATTATATAGCCGTTAAAATTTCAAAACCGTCTTCTGTAACAGCAACGGTATGTTCAAAATGAGCGCTTAAAGAATTATCAGCAGTTAAAATTGTATAACCGTTCTTAGAAACTTTTACCCTCCAGTCACCGGCATTAATCATTGGCTCAATTGCAATTACCATGCCCGGCTTTAAAACTATATTTTCAGTAGAGTTTTCTGGTATTTCAAAATTACAAACATCCGGTGCTTCGTGAGCAAAATAACCAACACCATGACCAACTAAATCACGAACCACTCCGTAGCCATGCTTTTTAGCAATTACAGAGATTGCTCGTCCAATATCATTAATTTTATTACCTGGTTTTACTTGCTGGATTCCTGCCTGCAAACATTCTTGCGTAACATTCATTAATTTTTTTGCGCCCTGACTCACTTTACCGACTCCAATAGTAGCACACATATCAGTAAAATATCCCCCATATTTAGAATGCTGATTTTTAGGCGCTGAAAAATTTTTTCTTAACTCTGAAGTAACTGGCCACTCCATGCCGATATCTAAATCAACAACATCGCCGCTATTTATTAAGCGCGAAGGAAGTGCGCTACCGTGAACAACTTCATTATTTATAGAAACACACAAGGATGACGGAAAAACTAAACCACCGCCCATAGGATAGTTCTTAAATGCTGGCTTACCGCCCGCCGCTTCTATTAGTCTGTTGGCCAAATCCTCAAGACTGCCGGTAGTAATTCCCGGTTTAGTCTCATTGATAATGGCATGCAAAATAGCGGACAATAAACGCCCGCCCTCTCTAATAATTCTTATTTCTTCTTTTTTCTTAATATAAATCATAAACTACAAATTTTGAAATGATGATGGTAATAAATCATTCTTATGGCTAGCATCAGTTGGCGCGGTATTGGGGATATGCGGTTCATTTTCTCTAGTAATAGCTGGTGGTGGAGCAACTGGCCCCATCCTATCATGCTGGATGCGATGTGACGGCAACTTATCCCGAAATATTAATTCGCGTGTTTTGAATCTTCTTTGTAACAGTTTTCCGCTCATGGTTAAATTTTCCTTACCAGCATCTTCTGGCTGAGAAGCAAATTTAAGCTTTGCCTCACCGCCGCTATTACTCTGCTCGAAACGACTAATTTTAGACTTCATTTTAATATCTCTTTCTTTTTCAAAACTTTCATCACGATCAAGTTGTCTCTGAATATGAATATTACTGCCTTCGGCATTTTCCTCTTCTTGACCTCCTAAATGCTTTAAAATGAGTTTTATATCACGCTTATCATCTTTAGTAAGTTTACTCCCTTCTATTTTTCTAACTGCATTATAAGCGCTTCTCTGACGCAAACGATCAAATTTACCGATTCTAATCGCTCCCTCACTTTTTTTTATTACCTGAAGAAGAGTCTTTTTATTATCCTGAAGATTATAAAGAGCGCTCCCGGCAACTCTAGCCGCGCTATTAAATTTTTTAGAAAAATTGCCTACTCCAGTAGTAACTCTAAAATCACTCCCGGAGCCGGGTAAATCTTTAATGTTCCCCATATACTAATCTTTAAAACTCTGTAATAATTCTTTAATTTGATCTAAGTCGCCATAGGTTAGGCCAAGCTTAATCCGATTCTGATAAAGATGATACATATCATCTCTAATTGATAAGCCTGATGTTTTTATTCCATGAATAGCTTTCGCTTTTTCTTCAGCAATTAAATCAAAAATTAATTTTTGATTTTCTTTATCTAAATTACGATAGCGAGGATTAGTGCGCATCATCGTTTTAAAACGTTGTTCAATACGATAAACTGTTTGATTTTTTAAGTTTTTAGTTACATCTTTTAATTCCATAAATTTAATCATTAATAATTATGGCCATCATCTAAAATAAGACAACACTCGACTTATATCTTGTTATTATACCATATAAAATGGCGGCCTTAAAGCCGCCATTTTACTATTTAAATTTTTGAAGTTTGATTAAAGGCCATCATATTCTCTCATTGTTAATTGAGATTCTATTTGTTTTACAGTTTCAATAACTACCGAAACTACAATTAACAAACTAGTGCCGCCGATAGCAAAGGCTTGTACTCCGGTAAAATATTGCATTACCAGAGGCAAAACTGCAATAAGACCTAAAAATAAAGCGCCAACTAAAATAATCTTACGGGTCGTATCAGATAAGTAATCGCTAGTATTTTTCCCCGGTCTGATACCCGGAATAAATCCTCCCTGCTTTTGAAGATTCTCAGCAATTTGAGTAGGATGGAAAATAACTTCGGTATAAAAATAAGTAAAAGCAAAAACCATTAAAAAATATATAATACCGTAAAAAAGTTGATTGTTAAATAAACTAATAGTTGCATTAGCGGCCGCGGCAATCCAAGGTGTCCGCGCATGAATCAAGAATTGAGCGATCATTGAAGGAAATAAAACAACGGAGATTGCAAAAATAATTGGAATAACACCAGCCATATTTACTCTCAAAGGCAAATGAGTACTAGTTCCACCGAAAGTACGGTTTCCCCTGATTTGTCTCGCATACTGAACAGGAATATTTCTCTGACCTTCATTAATTATAACAACCCCAACTACCGTAATTAAAGTTATAACAACAAAACCAATTAACATAAATAGTTGGGTTTGATCGAAAGAAACTATTACTTGTTGTACTATTTTGGGCAAAGCAGAAACGATTCCGGCAAAAATCAATAAAGAAATTCCATTACCAATTTTTTGTTCAGAAATAAGTTCTCCAATCCACATTAATAATATTGTCCCAGCGGTAATGGTAATTAAAATAACTGAAAAGTCAAAAGTACTAACATCACCAAGAATTCCAGCCGAAGAACGTCTTAAAAGAGTAATCATTCCATAAGATTGTAAAACACCCAAAGGAACAGTTAACCATCTAGTCCACATGTTAATTTTTTGTCTACCAGCTTCCTCTTTCTGCATTTCTTCAATTTTAGGAACTATCATCCCTAACAACTGAAAAATAATAGAAGAAGTAATATAAGGGGCAACGCCCATCATAACAATCGAAAAAGTCTCCATGCCGCCGCCGGAAAATAAATTCATGAGGCCTAAAATTTGATTAGAAGCAAATAAACTTTTAAGCGCCGCTTGGTTAACCCCAGGAATTGGAATATGAGCGGCTATCCGGAATACAACAAGCATGCCTAAAACGAATAAAACTTTATTTCGCAAATCCCTGGCTTTCCAGATTTGGATTAATTTATCAAACATAAAAGTTGATTATTTAGCTTGGCCCTTAACACTTTCACTCATTTTAATACCTTCAAATTTTACTTTAACAGTTAATTTTTCTTTACCTAAAATTTTAACCGGTAGAACAGACGAAGCAACTAAATTTTTAATTGCTAAAGTTTCCGGGTTAACAGTTTCTCCATCTTTAAAATTACTATTAATTGCCTTAATACTTACGACTTGATTTTTAGGTTGTAAAGATTTAAAACCACGAGATTTTGGAATTTGTAACAATTGTTTTTTCATACCTAAACGCTTCAAGCCTGATACACCTGAACGAGATTTTTGACCTTTTTGGCCTCTAGTACTATAAGTTCCGTGGCCAGAAGCGTTTCCGCGACCAACACGTTTAATCTTTTTAGCTGAGCCCTTGGCTTGTGCGATAGTGTTAAGTGATAACATATGTATAAAATTGAAAACTATTTATTTTTATTATTACTTGGCTGAATCTTTAGCTTCTGTTTTTTCTTCTGCTTTAACCTCTACCTTTGCTTCTGATTTTACTTCCATTTTACGCAATAAAGATAAGGCTTCGATTGTACAACGAGCATTATTAATTTTATTATTTGAACCCAATGTTTTAGTAGTAATATTTTTAACTCCAGCTAATTCTAAAATAACACGAGTAACACCACCAGAAATAACACCACGTCCTTTTTTGGCTGGCTTAATCATAATTTTAGCCGCACCCATTTTATTATAAACTTCGTGAGGAATAGTATCATTTTTTGTTGGAACGTTAATCATGGTTTTTTTAGCACGATTTACAGCCTTATTAACAGCCATAGTAACATCAGCTCCCTTTCCTAAACCAACACCAACATTTCCTTTTTTATCACCAATAGCAACACAAGCGCGGAAATTCATTCTTTTACCACCAGCCATAACTCTAGTTACACGAGCAACTTCAAGAATTCTTTGTTCGAATTCATCACGTTTTTCCTCGCGTCTATCACCGCCACGTCTTGGTCCGCGTGATCCGCCGGTTTTTTTCTTGTCACCAAAAAGATCTTTAGCAACAGTCGCCGCCGCACCCGCTCCGAAGTCCTGTTTGTTTTCGCTTGTTTTAATTTTTTTATCTTCAGACATATTGATTATTCTTATTAAAATATGGAACTTTCGGTATTAGAAATTCAAACCGCCTTCGCGGGCACCTTCAGCAGCCGCTTTAACACGACCGTGATATTTATAAGATCCACGATCAAATACGACCGCTTCTATTTTTTTACTTTTTGCTTTTTCAGCAATTAGTTTACCTAATTCCTTACTTGCTTCAGTTTTTGTTCCTGGTTGTTTAAGCTCTTTTACGGCGGCACTAGCTAAAGTTTTACCCGCTTCATCATCAACGAGCTGCAAGAACATACCACGATTTGAACGAAAAACGCTAAGTCGAGGACAAGTCGCTGTTCCAGAAACTTTCGCGCGAACGCGAGCATGACGACGAGCTTGTTGCTGATTTTTTGCCTTATTTTTATCCATATGATTAATATACTTTTAAATCGCAAATTATTTGCCTTTAGTAGCAGACTTACCAGCCTTACGTCTAATAATTTCGTCTGAATATTTAACGCCCTTTCCTTTATAGGGTTCAGGTTTTCTAATTTTTCTTATTTGAGCAGATATTTCTCCAAGTAATTCTTTGCTTGCGCTAGATAAGGTAATAGTATTTCCTTCAACAATAGCGGTAATTCCAGTCGGTAATGGAAATACAATCGGGTGAGAAAAACCAAGGCTCATATTTAAGTTACTACCGGCAACTGCGGCACGATAACCAACACCATTAATTTCCAATTTTTTTACAAAACCTTCACTTACTCCAATAACTGCATTTCTAGTTAAGCTCCAAACTAAGCCCCACATCGCACTCGCATTTTTTGCGGCCTTATCAAAAGGCGCAATAACAATTTCCCCATTTTCAACTTTAACAGAAATAATAGAGTTAACTAATACTTTTATTTCTCCCTTAGGGCCTTTTACGTTAAGACCGCTAGCAGTAACTGCAGCGCTCACTCCGGCCGGAAGTATAATTGGTAATTTTCCTAAACGTGACATATAAGCTTATGGTTATTGATGATTAAAATATTTCTCCAACTACTTCGCCGCCAATCTGTTGTTTCTTAGCTTCACGACCTGTCATAACGCCAGCAGAAGTAGAAATTATAGAGGTTCCGTAATTATTTAAAACTGTAGGAATCTCTGATTTAGAAACATAAATTCTTAAACCAGGTTTACTGATTCTTTTAATTGAAGTAATTTGAGGTTTACCGTTTTTTCGATATTTCAATTGAATAAAAAGCTCATCAAAATTATTATGCTTACCTTCTAATCCGCCCGGAATAATATCGGCTTTTTTTATCCAACCTTCTTTTTCAAGAATTTTGGCAACTTCATATTTCAACTTGCTCATAGGCAAAACCAGTTCCGTTTTTTTAACAGCGGAAGCGTTCCTGATTCTTGTGAACATGTCTGCGATGGGATCCATCATATTTTTAGATTAAACTTAAATTTC
>CAIOGK010000095.1 GCA_903857815.1 Candidatus Falkowiibacteriota bacterium | reverse complement strand
TTGTTCTGGTGGTTAAAGCGTTGGGGTCACACCTGATCCCTTCTCGAACTCAGCAGTTAAGCCCAACAGCGCTGATGATACTTGGGCCTGAGCCCTGGGAAAGTAGGTCGCCGCCAGAACAATGGTGTTTTTTAATTGAGAGATTTATAGCTGACAAATTTAAAAGGAGCTTTTTTAGGGCTCCTTTTTTTTGTTTAAATTTTTTCGGCTATTACAATTGTCTCTTGATTCAGTTCTCTCAATTTTTCTAAGTACCATTCGAATATGCTTGATAGCTCAGTAAACAGTTCTTCCCCAGGCTGTATAAATAGTCGGTGGCCGTTTGTTGCAACCGTAATTCCTCCGATAACTCGTTCCAGGGAAAGCTCGGTGAAGGCCTTATGATTAGTGGAGAACCAGCAGCTTTTTATTGTTGATTCAATTAGAATCGGAAACACTTCTTTCAGAGTAGTTTTTAGTGGGATGATCCATGATAAGGATTTATCCCTAAATCTTAATGAAATTAAGGTTGGCCCCAAGTCGTCCACGTAAACTTTTGGGATAGAAAGGGTTACATAAACGTTTCCTTCTTTCATAAATTTTCGCGTGTACGCAAAATGGAAAATTGTTTCATGACTTTTTAAGAAATCAATAAATTCTTTAATTTGTTTTTTCATTGTTACTGTTTTTTTGTGTTTGTTTATGCTTCTTTTTTATTGAATGCTTCTGTAAAGTTGGTAACGCTTGTAAATTTGAAGCCATCTTCAATTTTTTCGATGAAAAATGTGTTTGCTGGCAAACTGCCCTCTTTTTTTAACGGATATTTTTCCAAATACATTTCTTTTGGTTCAAAAACTGCCATACCGCACCATTCAATAGTTTCTGAACGATATGAATTCTTTTTGTCATAATATCCTAATACTAATATGTGATAATTTCCATCACCGATTTTTTTTAGGATTTCATATTCTTGGCAGCAGGCCGGTTTAAACTTTTTCTCGGCGCTAAGTATTAAGGCGCTAATGAGGAGTACAATCATAGTGGACCAGAGAGCAAGAACGAGCAATGGTTGAGGCTGGAGCAGCGCAAAGTCATTTATTATCCTTATACCACCCAAATAAGAGATTTCAGAGATTATCTCTTGTTGTTTTTCCATGGCATCAAATTCTTTGATTACCATAATAATACAAAAGGCAAAAAATGCCAGATAGGATAAAACACGCAAATTTTTTTTCATGATACTGATTTTTTTGGTTAAAACTGTTATTATTTTTATGTAAATGTTCAATTTATTTTCCAGTAACTTTATAATAAGTACCGAATTATGTCAATTAATGATTAAATTCAATAACATAATCATTGGCCAAACCACTTCTTTGTTGTAGAATAGTTGTATAGATTATTAAAATTGTCTTAAAGTAAATATATGTCTATTATTAAATCAATTTCAGGAATTCGCGGGACTATTGGCGGTAACCCGGGAGATAATTTAACTCCAGTAGAAATAACTAAATTTAGCGCCGCTTTTGGCTCTTTTATAATTAACCAAAACCCTAAGATAAAATCAAAAATAGTCGTTGGTCGTGATTCTAGGCTTTCCGGAGAAATGGTTAAAAATTTAGTTGTTGGAACGCTATTAAGTCAGGGTATAGATATTGTTGATTTAGGAATGTCTGCAACCCCAACTGTTGAGATGGCTGTAGTCTCTCAAGAGGCGCATGGTGGGATAATTATTACAGCTTCACATAATCCGCAGGGGTGGAATGCTCTGAAGCTTTTGGGAGGAAACGGTGAATTTTTATCGGCGACTGAGGGTGCACAAATTTTATCTTTAGCCGAAGAAAATAATTTTAATTATGTAACGGAAGATAAATTAGGTTTTTATGTTTTTAATCCATATTTAGAATGGGATCATATTCATAAAATTATCGCTTTACCATTAATAGATGTTGAAGCAATTCGCGCACGAGATTTTAAAATAGTGATTGATGGAATAAATTCAATTGGCGGGAAAAATGTTCCGCATCTTTTAGAAGCGTTCGGACTTAAAAAAGAAATTTTTATAAATTGTTTGCCTGATGGGAAATTTGCTCATAAGCCAGAACCGCTTCAAGAAAATTTAACGGAGATAATGGCGGTTGTAAAAAAGGAAAAAGCTGATTTAGGGATTGTAGTCGATCCCGATGTAGATCGCCTGGCTTTTATTGATGAAAATGGCGAGATGATGAATGAAGAATATACGTTAGTGGCGATTGCTGACTATGTTTTAGAAAATTTTTCTGTTATTGAAAAAATATTTCCGGGTCAATATGCTAAAGCGACTGTTTCTAATCTTTCTTCTTCGCGAGCTTTAAAAGATATAACTGAAAAGCATGGAGGAGTTTATGGGGCCGCAGCGGTAGGCGAGGTAAATGTGGTTGCAAAAATGAAAGAATTAAAAGCAGCTATTGGTGGTGAAGGAAATGGTGGCGTAATATTTCCCCCACTTCACTACGGCCGCGATGCTTTAGTAGGCATTGGCCTGTTTTTAACGGCACTCGCTAAATCTGGAAAAACAGTTTCTGAATTTAGAAATAGTTTACCGAATTATTTTATGGTTAAGGATAAGATTGAATTAGCTCCCGGTACGCAGCTTAATAAAATTTTAGAAAAAATAAAATTAGAATACACGAATGAAAAAATTACCGATATTGATGGTTTAAAAATTGATTGGACAGATTCCTGGGTGCACCTCCGTGCTTCGAACACGGAGCCGATTATGCGTATTTATGCAGAAGCAAAGTCAAAACCCGAAGCTAAAGCGAAAGTCGATGAATTGAAAGCTAAAATTTTAGCTTATATTAAATAAATTTTGTT
>CAIOGK010000094.1 GCA_903857815.1 Candidatus Falkowiibacteriota bacterium | reverse complement strand
TAGATAAGGAAGAATTAAATTTAAACTTTGCCTCGACCTCTAAATCACAACTAAGTTGCAGGCAGCGATATCTGTGCAAAAAATTAAAATCGGTTTAATTTGAACTTTAGATTTGGTGCATTGCTTAAGTACTACCGCCGTTTAATGCGGATGCTAAAAATTAAATGAAATCCTCGCTAGTTTCACCGCCATTTCAATGCATGCAAAAAGTTGCTGTCTGGAGCGTTCAGCAAAGAAACACCACCATAAAATTTGAGTCAGCAAATAAACAAAAAACAAGTAGTAAGCAGGCAAGCGAAGCTTCATTTAGCAGCTAACATGTTTTATTAAGTTGTAAAATCCCCAATAAAAAGAAATTAAAAGGCGATTTCCAGCCTGGTACTGGTAAGTCTTCACGGTTAAATCGCAAAAAAGCGCGTATTTATTAATTTGGAGTGGGATCTATTGATGAGCGAAGAGTTAGTTCGACTTATTTTTAAAACAAAATTTTTTTATTTCATCCGGATTAATTTTTGTAGGGGAAATAAGATTGGAGCTGATGGAGCAAAAGGTAGAGGAGGATTTATTTAGCAAAAATTCAGTCTTTTTAGGCTTTATTAACTCTTTTTTAGCAAAAGTAATTATAGCGGAAGAATAATGCATGTTACGGTACGTCAAAAATAGGAAAGTTATATCACCTGAGTCGTAAAAAACTTAAATTTGCGAATTCTGAAGATAGAAAATAGGCGCAGAATAGATCTTTGAAAAAAAAAAAAAATGAGAAAGAAAAAAGAATTCAGGCGCGTTCCTTAGAGGCGATCACGCCTTTGCGCAATTTGTTAATGGAAATAACCTGAACTATAATTTAGTTAAATAAAGTGGGATAAGAGTAGAAAGAAATCTTATAAAGATTTATTTTTGCTGAAAATTATTTTGCTTTAAACTTTTATTCTAATAAAGTTTAAGGGTAAGGAAGACTAGAATTATTGTACTCTTAACCGATTAAAAAAACAATTCAGGTCTCTGTATTTATTTCCGCAACTAATCTACCTACGTTCTTCTCGACGGTTGTATATCTTCTTCTGAAATTTCCAGTCGGTAGAAATTCAGAGAATTTTATGAAGGCCCTCGCCTAATGGTCAGAGCCTCATTAAGAGACGTTCTATAACTAGGCTTAGGATTAAAAAATTGCTTTTTAGATCAAAATAGCTTGACCTATTTTCTATGGATGCAGCAGAGCTATTTGTTGGTTGACCAGAAAATTAGCAACACATATAGAAGGTATAGCATGATACGCGCGGCGAGAAGGTGCGTGCACCACCGAAAGTATTACCAGACGCGCCAATGAGCCGTATCGTATAATTTCCCAAGCCAATTAAACTTAATAAGCAGCAAGTAAGTTAGTAATTAAACAAGAAAGAAATATTATTTCTTTCTATAAAGTTAAATAATTTATTAAATGAAAAATTAAACGTTTTAGCTAATACGACTGCAAGCAAATAGGGATTTTCCCTGAAGCACACTGCTCCGATTTTTAACATTATTATT
>CAIOGK010000093.1 GCA_903857815.1 Candidatus Falkowiibacteriota bacterium | reverse complement strand
ATCATGTAAAAAATATTAGGATACACTAAGCGATCACTATTAGAAGAAATATAAGATATTACATAAATATTTTCTCTATTTTTATCAGTTAAATAAAAATTTAAACCATCAGCTCCCATTATCCCCTCCCAATTACTTCCATTTTTTAAACGATCATTAGTAACTATCTCACCAGGGAAAATTATCCCATACCAAGTTAAAATATTTTGGATATTAGGATTATCTTGCACAGAAATTTGAACTAAAGAATCATCAGGTGCAGAAATTATCGCCGTATAATCATTATTCAAAGTTTTAATTCCCCAGGCAATTGGATAATAAAGTTCATACTTACCAACTTTATTATCATACTTAGTAGTTATGCTATTAGGATAAAGTTTAGCATTAGTACTCGTAGGGCTGTAACCATTTTTTAATTCTGATAAATCTGTATAACCATCGGCGTCAGTATCAGCGGCATTAGAATTAGTTCCTAAAATTAATTCTTCTTCATCATTTAAACCATCATTATCGGTATCTAAAACCGGAGGAAGATTAACAACAGCTTCAATATCATTTTCATTACTGGTAGTAGTCGAGGCCGTATTTGAATCAATATTTACATCTATAACAGTCGAACCGACTCCCGCTAAATCTGTTGGAGCAGATACTGTAGTAGTCGCAATCATCATATCAGTCGATGTTTCAGTGGTGGGAGTATTTTCGACAATCGGCGACACTACTACCGTTGTTGGCGGATTAAGCCTTGGTTTAATAATAAAATAATAACTTAAATAAATCAGGGTTCCAATAAAAATTGCGCCTAAGCCAACAATTAAACCGCCAACTACTTTAAAATTATTTTTTTTATCAAGCTTTGGTAAAAACTGCGACCCAGAAACAAACTTAGGCTTAGATGCCATATCAACCCGAGAACTATTGGGCATATTATGCACAATTAAATCTTGGTTAACTTTAGTTATTACCGCATCATCTAAACTAGTTTTTTTAATATTTTTACCCAACATATTAATTAATTACCAAAAAAGCCGCAACGGCAAACATAACTAAAATGACGCCGCCTAGAACAAACCAAATTTTTAAACTCTTTTCACTAGTTCTTGGCATGGAATGTACGCCAATAGATAGACGCGACAACCTTAACCGCCCCGCTTTAGCAGCTCTAGTTTCATCAATAGATGATTGATCTGATAATTGTCCATTTCCGTTTAACATAAACAACAAATACTATCTGATAATATTACCAGGCAATTTTCCGGCTCCATTTGGGTTATAACCATTTTTTACTTCTTCACCGTCAGAATAAGTATCGCCATCGGTATCAACAACCAAAGGATTAGTTATATAAATTTTTACTTCTTCATAATCACTTAAACCATCGCCATCGGTATCAACTAAATTAATGTTAGTCTTAGCAATAATTTCCTCATCATCACTTAGGCCATCATTATCAGCATCAAGAGTTAAAATAATAGCATCTGATGAAGTAGAAATATCAACTTCGTCTATATTAGGAGTTGTACTATTAGTAGCTGCGGGAATTTCAGTAACAAAAGCGGGCTGTTCATTAGTAGTAGTGGCGGTTCCCGTTACTGTTGCGGCCGGCTCTTGAGGAACATTTACTTTTGGAGTTGGATTAATTACCGGTTGTTCAACAACGGGAGCTTTAAAAAATTTGCTATACGCTAAAAATCCTAACAATCCTACAATAACTACTACCATTCCAATAACAGCTATTTTGAAACCTTTACCACTCCCCTTTTCTTCTTTTTCGGCTTCAAATACTGGAGCCGGAGCGGGTGATGTAGAGGCGGCCAAACCAACTCTTCTAGTAGTAATCTCAGAATTATTAAAATGACTCTGGCCTCCACCAGCTTGATCAGTTTCCGCAAAAATATCATCAACGGATTGGCGATTAGAAGGATTTGGATTGTTTAAATTTTCAAACATATTTTTTTAAAATAAATTTTATCTGTTTATTATAACTGATAAGAAAAACTTTAGCTAATCAATAAATATTATAAATCTACTTTTCTGGTTGAATCATATCCGGATCACCAATGCGGCTAGGATCTAAAATAATATCAGTATCCTTTCTAATAACCCGATAAACTTCTGTTTCTCCAACAGCATTTCTTTTTAACACCTGAATTTTAGAATCAGTTGGTAAATTAAACTTTGCTTTTTCGGCTTCATTCATAAATTCTGGCGGGGTAAAATTACTTGATTCATTTAGTGTAATATTTGCCCCAACTAAACCGGTACTTCGATTATCTATTAATTTTCTTGCCACAAAAAATAAAATAATAACTAAAATTACAGCGCTAATTAAAATAAATAGCTTTTTTTTATTCAACATATATTTAATAATTTATTTCAAAAAATATTAGATAACGGGAGGCCTGCAGTCAGAAGAAGCGTCGGAGCCAGCTTGAGAAACATATCCATTACGACAAGCCATTCTGACAGAAGCGCCAGGACAATAATAATTAGCCTCACAAATAGTACAGCTTGAATTCCCGGTCGTTTTATTGTAAGTTCCAGCTGCACATCGAGTACAGCTAGTGCTACCAGTTGTGCTAGCATAAGTTCCAGCTGAACATTGAGTACAACTAGTACTACCAGTGGTATCAGCATAAGTTCCAGCTGAACATTGAGTACAACTAGTACTACCAGTGGTATCGGCATAAGTTCCAGCTGCACATCGAGTACAATTGGTCAAACTAACTCCTCCCGTTGTCGATCGAGCGGTTCCGGATGGACAAGGAGTTAAATTTGTTCCACCTGTACAGTAATTTCCCGAAGGACAACTATCGCAAGTAGCACTTTGGTCGACCGTATTATAAGTTCCGGCGACACAAGTTACACAAGGGACATTATATTGGCTAGCATACCCCAAGGTACCAGCCGTTCCGGCTCTACAAGGCAGCACACAAGAAGATGTTACAACATTACAGCGATATTCACCTCCACTACAAGGACAAGTTTCTCCGCAACCATTATTACCACAGAAAGTAAAATCGCAGGCTTTACAGTTTGGATTAGGTGGCGGTGGAGGGTTTGTACCACCGTTGTAAACACATTGACCATTGACACAGCTATAACCACCCCCACAAGCTGGGTTACAAGTATTTGGTGGGGGGGTAGATTGTGCGACACAATTACCAGAGGGGTCTATAGTACCCGCCTGATTATTGGTAGTTGTACAATTATCAAGATAGCATACTGTATTTGAAATCTGTTTTTTGCAACCCCATTGTAATCGAGTTCTCCAGCAATCAACACAAACCAAATTATCATGCTGCCTACACTTATCCCAGTCCAATGTTCTTGTTACTGGATTATTATCAAACTGATAGCCCGATGGACACGAGCCTGTTGTAACATCGGAAGCCCACTTACTTAAACAAATAGGATTATTTATTTTAACAATCGTACAATCAACCAAGGGGCTAGGATCAGTTGAACCATCATCATTCCGTACACACTCCTTAACCCCACTAATAAATTTATTATTAATTTGGGAGCTATTATAAGTAAAGCCGTACATTGTTGATGAGAAGGCGTCCGATATCCAAGTCTTATAATATCCAGGAATAGGAGCGTCCCCCTCTCTTACATTCACTGTTCTGGTAACTGATTTCGGCCAACACAGCTTTTCACATGTTCCAGCAGTATTACATCGATATCCAGGGTCACAATCGATTCCATTTGTATTACAATTATTATTTGATGGCCCGCCACTACCGCTACCCAATGTATCCGAATTTCCATAATCAACCGGACTACAATCAAAAGGACAATTACCTATCGTCTCATTCGATACCGCCTGACAATAGGTATCACCGCAATAACCACCACCATCTAAAGGTGATTTAAAAATACAATGGTTAGTGCTGATAATTGGGTAAGGGGTTTTAGCAATAGTGGTGGTGTTACAAGCATACTGACGCGTTTTGCTACTACTAACAACGCTAGTCGCGACATCGGCTGAACCATCACAAGATTCATAGCCATCATTACGCACGCCACCCTTACCTTCGGTATTAGGCCATTGCTTAATGCCGTCGCCACAGTAATCATTAACTTTTAACATAAAGCTACTAGTAGCAATTGTGTGATATTCATTAACAGCGCTAAACTTAATTTCTTGGGCGATATTACCAGGTGATTTTTGAGTGGTTGTCCCGGTTAAATACATATACTCCGGATCAGTGATTCCGACTTGAGTTCCAATTCCAGGAACACCAGCATAACCATATCTGATATCATGACTGCCCTGTTTAATTAATCCAATCCGACAAGAGTAAGCATACCCGACTCTAGATTGAGTTGGACAATCTAATTTTAATATTGGCTTATCAACCTTAACTCGAATAACAAAATTATTAGCCGCCTTCCCATCAACAATCAACCTATATACTGTTTCGGTATCAGTGGTAAAAACTGTAGAAGTGGAAATAATTCCCTGAATGATAAATTTTTTACGATTCAAACCATCAGCTATTGTTTTGGTAACTATTCCTGGCATTACTAATATATTAGGACCACTAATTACTTGGGTAGACCAAGTATTTCCAGAAATATAGGCGCTATAGCTAAATGGAACTGTTTGGTCTAAATGGTAAGTATAATCATCTGCTTGGGCAAAAGAAGCGGCCGAAACTATTTCTATTTCCGTTGTTGTTGAAACACTAGCTCCTTTAGCGTCCGTAACCGTAATCCTTACTGAATATTTTCCCACATCACCTGCCTTATCAGCAAATATTTTTCGCTGGTTGCTATCGCTGACCATCTTAATAGTTGGTCTACTGCTCCAGTTTGGCCAAGAGGTGCTTACATAAGACATGGTCCAAGTTAAAGGATCTTTATCACTATCATCAGCTCTTACGAAACCATTATATTCACGGCCAGAGGTTCCTTTAAGTTGAACGTCAATAATTCTAGGTGTTGCGTTAGAAACATTGCCCGAAGCTAAAATCCCAGTAGCGGATATACAATTACTATTAGCAATTGGATCATTAGGGAATAATGTATAATTTGGCTCATCATGACTTTCCATGGCCGCGCAAAGATTATACTCAGAGCCGGAATCATTAGTAGAATAAGACATGGCGTAACTATCTTTTGGAAGCTTCAACATTGAACCAACCGGGTCATAAACAAATTTTTTATCACTATTATTCCAACAAGTCTTTGAATCATAATTAGGGCACATTCCTAAACGATTAATTGGATCGATAATTGTTTGCTTAATACCTAAGGCTGGCATTAAAACTTCATTCCAACTAGGCCAAAGAGAGGTGGTTTTACCAGGAAGATAAGTTCCCCCAGATAATAAAGGGTAGCGACCATTCACCGATTTATAAACAGCGAGAGCCTCTTTCATTTCTTCAATTTTACCGACTCTCTTTAAATCACGAATTATTTTTGACTTAGTACTATCACAGAAAAAATTAGCCGGACAATCAGTATCAACCTCACAATTTTTAACGGTCTTCAAAATACAAGTAGCATTTGCCGTAGAACATGTTTGAGCCGAAGAACAATCAGAGTCTTTAGCGCATTTTAAGGCGGAAATGGAACAAGTAGAAGCTTCTGGCCTTAAATTTTCATTAAATTTCCAGTGAGAAATTATTTGGCCTAAAATATCAACTGTCTTAATATTTGGGTCTTGGTTATAAGAGATTAAATAAATATTGGTATATATTTGTTTACTAAAAGTATCAATATAAGCCGCATTAACATAAACCGTACGGCCGTCTCTTAAGGCCTCATACCCATCAACCGTTAAGGCTTGAGGGGAACCCTTAAAACCCTGACTCTCATACCAACGATAAACACTGTAATGACTAGGATTGGGAATGATTCTGACGCCAATCGCATCATCACTAACCTGGGGGTCGGCTGTTTGCGCCGAAACGCTAACCAAAAAATAAGCGGAAACGGCGATAATTACTAAAGCAACAGCAAAAAAAGCCAGGCTTGTTTTTCTCTTCATAAAATTATTATTAGTCAACAAACAAAAATTTAAAATATTACTTTGTGAATGTTATTTCGCTAGATTTTATACTTTCATTATTATAATTATCGATTGCCGAAATTGCGAAATAATTTGCCCCTAGAGTTAATTCTGATTTATTAATGATAGTCGAAGTTGCCTTATCATTAGTATCAAAGGATGTCCCATAAGCAGCTTGTCGAGTCCCCCTATAAATTCGATAAAACAAAGTATCATCTGTATTAGCTGACCAAGAAAATTTAATAGTAGTAGTTGAATTGTCTACTACTTGAAAATTAATAGGCTGCATTGGGGCAAGCTTATCATTAGGAATTACATTTTTTCCAATACTTAAAGGGCTCTCAACTTTATTAGCAATTACTGATAAAAAGAAGGAATAAGTTTGTCCATTTTTTAAATTACCAATATCGAGACTGCAATTTGTTGTTCCGTCTTCTATAGTTGTACAAACAGCTGCATTATCTCGTCTAATTTCTTGAACCATAGATATTTTTTTACCCTGTTCGCCATAATATATTTTATAGGAAGAAGCGGCCATATTAGTCGACTTCCATTTTAAAGTAACCGCTCCTCCATTTTGTTTATCAACTAAACTAATAATCTCACCAACTGGGGAAGCAGATTCGCGGAAAAAGAAATATTCTTTCAACACGCTCCAAATACAAATTCCGTCCTGAGTACCATCACCATTTTTATCTGCTCCACAAGCGGAATTTACTGGCGAACAAGCAAAGTTATCAGAACTACAAACAAATTTATTAGTTTGGTCGCCAACTACTTCCTCGTCAATTAAAAGCGGCAAATCATCATATGTCCCCGATTGACCGGCATCGCGACAGTAATAAACCGCATCGCCAAAACTTGCATCACTCCAAGGAGTCCAAGTACCATCATCTTTAATAGAAGGCCAGGGATTATCACAAACCATGATATATAAATTACTTAGCCCGAATAAATTATCGCCACCAGAATAAGCATTGCGACAATTACTAGAGCATGTCTCATCAAAACAACTACAACTTGCACCCTCAACTGAACCAGCATCTAAAAATCTGGTCATATCGATTGTTGCCTTCACTTTTGTTCGGCCATCAGTTATCCCGGCATTAACGGAAGTAAAAACTTTATTAACCGCCAAGCCAATAATTGGCTCAAAAGAAATAACTGAAGGATCGGTAAGTTCAAATTTCCAATCCCAAAAATATCCAGTTACCGGCTGCAAAGCTTGATTATCAGAACTATAGGCGGTAGCAAAAAGAACTTTATCTTTATCTCTCTTGGTATCAAAAGTTTTATTATTGGGGTCACTATCATTTTCATCTAAATCATCATCAACAGTTTTAAAAAGATAGGAGGCTGGTGTAACTTTAATTTGGTTAACTGCGCAAATACCATGAGTCGCCCCAGAATCAGGTAAAGTTTTAAACTGAAAAATATGCGAATTTTTATAATAGCGACCGTTAAAACTAAGCAGCCCGCCCTCAATAAATGTAGACAAATCTCCAACTTCATCAAAACCAAAACCATTAAAGCCAACCCCTGATAAATTAATCACTCCAGTTTGACTATTTAAATCTTCATCGCCCTTAATTACTAAGAAATATTTAGCATCAGCCGATAATAATTTTCTTGGCGAAAACTTAAGCAACGTTGTTGTTGTCCCAATATATTCACCAGTAGCATTGCCCGGGAAAGAACAATATAATTTTGTAGGACTAGGGGCATCTGCTGCTAAAGCTTGACTATTAAAAGTACCCAATAATTTACTAATAGAAATTTTAACTTTGCTAACTACTTTTTGAAACCAACTTTGAGATACAGCTGCAAAGTCAGTATTCCCTTCATAAACAAATGTTCCTTCGGGACAAGTATTTCCGCCGTAATCCATTTCTTGTAATAAAGTAACATTGGAACCAAACGAAGAGATGTCCATAGTTTGGTCAAAAGTAGCTTGTAGAACAGCGTTTCGACAAACATTATTAGCACCACTCTTAGGCGCAGTTTCAATAATATTTGGTCTACTTTCGCAACAAGCGCTTGCGCCACAACCAACTAATTCTGGAGTGGGAGCAGCGCAATCGGCATCTTTTGTACAACCACAACAAAGAACATTGCCATCAGGGCCAATTGAGCCACCGCTACAAGTATTCTTATTACTATCATAGCAACATTTCCCTGAAGCTAAACAACCACTTGAATTACCATTGAAAGCAGCGCAGGTATCAGTTTGGCTTTTTGCACAACCATCAACACAAGCAAACGGGTCTTTATAAAGTCCAATCTTTAACATCGTTGAGCTAGCACAAAGTAAAGGATCACCAATTGGTGGTGTAGAGGTATTAAAGCATCCAAAATAACCACAGTAACCAAAATCCGGACCAGCTGTAGTAATTACGGCATTACCTAAAACTCCGCGACAAAGATCATCAGTTGTTTCAGCTGTTCGCTTAGAGTCAAAACAGCAGGCGGCATTATGCTCCGAACAAGATGATAAACCTTCAAGATTGCTGCAATCCGTACAAATGCCATTAGGAGTTTCTGGGGTAATACTACAATATTGACCGCTATGTCCAGTACAATTACAAGCGGCGTCATTCATCGCCGGGGTAGAAGTGTCAGATAATTTGCAGCCACCGCAACGACCTAAATTACTGTTACCAGAACCACAGGCACCATCGCATGTTAGTTGAACTGTAACACCTGTTTCGGGATTTGTAGCGGCACAACAGTCTTGAGCAACTTGATCTTTACGACAACAACAATCACAACTTGGCTTATCAACAACTACGCAATTATCAGGAGCATCCACTATATTTACATCTTCACAAACTGAACCTACTGGACAAACTGTAGGAGAGACACAACGTCCTTCAACTCCGACTTGTTCGCACTTCAGACCAGCTTCACAAATATTACAAGAAGAATTTTTATCAACACAAATCTTCCCAACCCCCTTAGTCCAGTTATCTGGGCAGGAAGTTGGCGTATTCGTTTCCCAATTTTTATCACTATTACAAGTTAAAGTTAAATCATAATTAACCCCAGCTAAATTAAAGGTTTGAACTTTAGATAAACTACATATTCCCGAAGCACCATCTTTAACACATTTATTAATTGTATTATCGTAAGAACAATCAGAACCTAAGCCATTTCGGCAACCATCAATAGAAATACAAGAAAAATCACAATTAGCGACTGTTCGTTTAGCCCCACCGCTATAAGGAGAACAGAGGCCTGGAACATTTGGACAAAAAGATCCAACCTGACAACTGCCAAAATAAGTTGCTAAAGATTTGCAACTCTCCTGAGAATCAGGATTTTCGGTTACGAAACCGGTACTAAAACCCCATTCAAACACGGAAGTCGGAATATCCGTTAAACATTCCTTTAATTCATTTACACATCTTCCCTTTTTATAAGTATTCGCTGGACAACAAACCTGATTTGAACATTCGGCATTAGTCGTACAACTACTTACTTCGAAATTTAATTCATTTCCCCATTCACCATTTTTAACTACTTTTACGGCACCGGTAATCGTGCTAGTAGGAACCGCCACGGAAATAATATCAGCTCTATTTTCTTTTTTTATTTGTCCGATAACCGAACGCTCTGGGCTAAATTGAACTAACCCCTCACGATCAACCTGGCCAAAATATTCACCATATACTTTAACTGGTGTAGAAATCGCCCCTTGATTTGGCTCAATTTTACATAAACTAGTTTTTAAAGATAGAGCGTCGTTAGTTTGAAAAACATTAGGATTTAATTCTTGACTATCAATTATTTTAGAGCCTAAAGTAATTCTAATTATTTGATTACCATTGGTAATATCATCAGGAACTTTTACAATTATCTGTTTATCCCCCCACACTGAACTTGCGCAAGCTGGAGGAAAATTATAATCTGCTTCGACGTCCCCAAAATAAACTCGAGAGTTTCCTTTTGACCATCCAAATCCGTTGCCAGTAATTGTAACGTACTGGCCAGATTTACCAGCAGTTGGAAAGAAGGAAACTATATATGGGCCATCATTAGGATTAGCCTCTTTAACAAATTTCAAAAAATTACTTTTCTCTTGATTACCACTCATGTTATTAATTACAAAACTACCAGAATTTCCAGAACGAATATTAGGAGTAGCGGCTGTCCCTGATAAACCGGCGGCATGAGTGAAATTAGAATCAAATCCTTGAACGTTGGATTGATAATTACCAAAATAAGCTTGGCCATTATATAAATTAATTCCCTGATAGGTAACTGAGGAACTTAACATTCCTTTATTAGGGCTAATCAAACAAAGTCCTGGCCGAGCAATGTTATTAGAAATAAAATCAGGAATTTTTGGACCATAGTCATTATTGGTAATATCTTCGGCCCCATTTGGACCAACAACTTTAATCGGTCCACTTACTACACCATTTGGAACGGCAATAATAATCTGGTCATTCTGCCAGAAATTTATACATACAGGATTTATCTCCGAAGGATTGCGACCATTTATTGAAGCTCCTCCCATAAAAATTACTTCACTGGTAGTTGTTGAATACTCACCAAAATTCTTACCAGAGATAGTAATAAAATTATTAGGAGCACCATTAGGCGTCATTAAATTACAGGTCGTTCCACAATCCGCATCCTTAGAACATGATTTATTATAATTATCTTCGCAGAAGCCCCCCGCTGGACTAATATTGGTAATAACCGGAGTTCCTATACACGTACAGGTTGCGGCATCGCAAGATAAGAAGCTTCCACAAAGAGTATTGTCCGCATCACATGTTTGTGGAGTAGAAGTATCGCCATCACAAGAAGCTCCCGCTTCTCCTTTTGGCTGACAAGTACAATCGGCGGCACAATAATCGGTAGAAGAACAAATTTGATCATCCGGCTGACACACTGGCCCCATATTTGCATTACAGGTAGTTGGGCCGGGACCGCCACCGCAATCGCTACCAATACAAAATCCTAAACTACCATTAACACAAGCTCTTATTCCTCCGCAACCGCAAGGTGCAGGCTCGGTGCAGCCACTAATTTCGCTATTTCCATTAATTGCTCCGCTTAATTTGTTAATAACAAATGTAGCAATTGCCCAAGAAGCTAGAACAATTGCTAAACCAATAACCGCGCTAGTAAGTAACTTTTTAGCTTTAGAAATTTTATCTTCTTCTCCGCCTGATGTCATCCAAAGAAAACCGGCATAAATTATTAAGCCTAAGGCAATAACTCCCAAAAATCCTAATCCTACGTTAATAATTCTTCCAATAATCGTTCTCGGGTCATCAGAAGAAAGTGCTCCCCCTAAACCGGAATTAACAGCTTCAGTCCCAAAATTTTGTGCAAAAGCAAAACGAAAAACAAAAATACCAGCAATGATAATAAACAAAGACAATAAATTTTTAGCAAATTTTCTTTTCACAAATTTTTATTTAATAAACCAGAGAACAATCTATTTAATTAATTACAATTTCCATTAGGCAAAGAGCTAGTTGCGACCCCAAAACAACAGGATGGATTCTCAGCATCAACATTCGAACAACCAGGGCCAATACTTGGCTTAAAACAATTTTGATAAATATCTTTAACTCCTGAGCCAACCTGAGCACTATAAGTAAATGATTCTAGAAATGGAGAATGAGCAATAGTCGCCGTAGTAATATCGGCTACACCATCTAACGGCTCAAAGTCTTGATTATAACTATCAACCCAATATCCAAGCGGAGTTGGCTCTGAAGTTCTTAAGTTAACGAATTTATGTTCAACAGTGCTGGAGCCACTATTTATCATCTTCCCACCGGAACGCAAAGTGTCGGACATCATTAAATTATTGAAAACAATTTCAATAGACTCTGTTAATCTAATATCGGATTGACTATTAGTTGGGAGGATTGTTTTAATTTGTGGAGGAGTAGATTCAATTTTATCATTTACAAAAAAGGAAAAACGATAATTATCTTTCTTATCTATATTATTAGGAAAATTATCATTAAAGTAAGTCATCGGCCCATCAGCTGCAAAATCTCGATTACCATCTAGAGAATTCATGGCGGTATCAGTTATACCATCCAGAGTTATCACGTTAGCGCTAGGGTAATTACGACTATTTAAATCCTGACAAGTTTTATAACCTAAAGCGCCAAGAGCACAAGTTCTAAACGGAGCTAAGGCAATACAATCCTGATCATTATTACAAGTTTTAAAATTAGCGGCATTAATTTCTACGGCCAGATTACTATTAGGGGGTAGACAATAAATTTTTTCACCGCAACCATTAATACCACACTCATTATCAGAAATAAACTCTACCGTTTTATATCCTCCACTAATCATAAAACGACCATTTACATAGTCACCGACACAAATTGAGGCATCACATTTATAAGAACGGCATTCTGAACCGTTAACGCAAGCGGCTCCATTAGCTTTTGCGGCGACAGCATTCACTATCTTTATATAGTTAGACAATTCATTCGCCGTACCAGATAATCTGATTGGATTAACGGCTTCATTAAAATTAATTTTAATAACTGAGTTACGAGGAGTATCCTTTTTGCCTTCAACTTTATTAGTCGTTTGTTGGTCAGTTCCGCCAGTAAACTGAGTAAGTGTAAGGGCGCTTCTATTAGTAGAATCTAGTTTTATATTATTACCAGCGCTACCGGCAACTTTTGCCTTTAAGCTAATCAAGCTAGCTGTTAAACTCACATCAACATAAGAATTGCCGCTTAACTTTTCACGAATGTTGCGAGCCTGTAAACTGGTATCGCAATTACCGGGGCTAACTAATATATTATTGTTTACATTATTATTAGCAAAAACATAAACTTCAGAGCCGACCGTTAAAGTATCAGCTAGTCTCTCATTAGTAATATTTATTACCCAAGAATTACCCGCAGCATGGCTACCAACCTTAAGACTAAAATAACCATCGAAGGTTACTTTATTATCATTATCAAAATCGGCTATCCCCAAAAGCACATTAGTATTTCCATTAAATAACTGGGCTTTATTTGGTGCGTCAGCTGGAACAAATACTTCGAATTTATTAATAACTCCATGATAATTAAGTTCCACTTCGGCAACTGGAGCAACATTCACAACACTAGCAGCCGTATAAGTCTTAGGACAACCAACGACAAAAATCTCTGCGCCTGCTTGCTTCGCGGGAATATTAAGACCAAGCGTATCTTTCAAATTATCTGGTTGTGGAAATAAAAACCCCGAAATAATTTGCGGAGAGGTTAAATCAATTTTAGTACTCACTTCAAACCCCCATTGTAAATCAGGATAGCTACAAGTTTTAAACATCGGGAGTCCATCTGCTTTTTCTAAATCATTAGTAACTTTAACTCCGTAGTTTGTATTAGATTCATTAGAGCCAAGAAAACTTAAAAATGTTAATACTAAAGTTTTTTTATCAAGAGAAACTGAAACTGAGACATCGGTTACGTTAGTATTTTGGGCCGGGCAAGAACCAGCCGCACAGGCATCGCCTAAATCAGATTTAAAAATTCTAATTGCCTGAGGATTAATTAATGAGCAATTACTCGTATTATCACAAGCACAAGCCACTCCGCTAGCATTAACACAGGCAGAATCTAAACCAATAACTTCTTTAAACGTTATAATAACCGCCGAATTTCTCGCAACATCTTTTTGATTATTAGCCGGATAAACAGATTCGACCGTACAGGCCCCCATCGCTCCAAAACCAGAACTAACAATATTTTTATAAGCCGGCGGTTGAGAGACAATATTATTTCCAGAGATTGCCCCAAATAATCTAGTAATTACAAAAGTAGTTATTGCCCAAGCAGATAAAGTAACCACTAAACCAATAACGGCGTTAGTAATAATTTTTTTAGCTTGTGAAATTTTATCTTCTTCTCCGCCAGACGTCATCCATAGAAATCCAGCATAAATAATTAAGCCTAAAATTATAACGCCCAAAAGACTAAGAATAATTTGGATAATACGACCAATAAGTACTCGCGGGTCATCGGAAGTCAAAACTCCTCCCAAGCCAGCATTAACTGCTTCGGTTCCAAAATTTTGCGCTAACGCAAAAGTAGCTGGAAGTAAGACTCCCAACATCAAAAAAATACCAAGGATTAATTTATTTTTCTTCAACATTTTGAAGGTAAAAAACTTTTAAATTGTACCCTTTACTGTTATAATAATTATTACATTTATTATAACATAAGTTATCCAAAATAAAAACATTTTCATGACTATAGAAAGAATAATAAAAAAATTTTCCGACAACAACCCAGGAGTTGATATAAGCATCCTTGAGAAAGCTTTTATTTTTGCCGATTCTGCTCATAATGGTCAGATGAGAAAAAATGGTGAACCATATATTCAACATCCGCTGCACACCGCTTACATCCTTGCAGAAATTAGAGCTGACCTACCGACTGTAGCTGCAGGAATTCTTCATGATGTCCCAGAAGATACTGAAAAAACTTTAGAAGAAGTTGAACAAGAATTTGGAGCGGAAATTGCTTCCTTGGTAGAAGGAGTTACAAAGCTTAGTAAAATAAAATATCGCGGGATAGAACGCTATAGGGAAAATTTAAAAAAAATGTTTCTCGCTATGACTAGTGATTTACGCGTTATATTTATTAAGTTTTGCGATCGGTTAAATAATTTACGAACCTTAGATAGCTTGCCTCCAGATAAAAGAAGGCGAATTGCGGAAGAAACTTTAGAAATTTATGCGCCAATTGCGGGCTTGCTAGGAATCGGCCGCTTAAAATGGCAAATGGAGGATATCTGTTTTAAATATTTATATCCCGATAAGTTTCATGAACTAGAATATGAATACGAAGTAGAAAAAAAAGTCGAAAGACAAAGATTTTTTCAAAAAGTTAAAAGTATTCTTACGCCCAAGCTAGAGGAAATGGGAGTAAAATACGAAATTGAAGAACGCTTTAAACATCTTTATAGCATCTATAAAAAGATGCAAGAAAAAGATAGAAAATTCAATGAAATATATGATGTTTTTGCACTCAGAATTATTGTACCGACTATAGATGATTGCTATAAAGTTTTAGGAATAATTCATACGCTTTGGAAACCAAAATCTAATCGTTTTAAAGATTACATTGCTGTTCCAAAGCCTAACGGTTATCGTTCTCTGCATACAACCATTTTTGGCCCCGAGGGTAAGCCAACCGAATTTCAAATTCGTACTCGAGAAATGCATGAAGAATCAATTTATGGTATTGCTGCTCACTGGTATTACAAATCAAAAAATACTCATAGCGGTTACCAGCAACCGAAATGGGTTAATGAAATTATTGATATCCAAAAAGAAATAACCAATACTTCGGAATTTGTAAAAAATATAAAAATGGATATTTTTAGAGACCGGATTTTTATTTTTTCGCCCCGCGGAGACGTATTTGAGCTACCAGAAAAATCTACTCCCATTGATTTTGCTTATGCTGTCCATGGAAATGTTGGTAATAAAGCAGCGGGGGTAATTATCAATGATAAACTAGGCAAGCTCGACCAAGAATTAAAAAATGGCGATTTAGTAGAAATTATTATTGAAAAAAATCGCCAACATCCAAATAAAGACTGGCTCAAATTTGTAAAAACTAAAAGAGCTCGTGATCAAATAAGGCAACATGCTAAAAAATCTACTTTAGATAATATTAAGCGTTTTATTCCTGGAATAAATAAACGTTAGCCAAAAAGCCTTACCAGGCATCAAAAAACGCCCCGATAAAAGGGACGTTTTTTAAATTTGTTGATTTTCAAAAATTCACCAAGATTATCTTCTGGTAGTTTCTGCGAGTTTTCCGGTTTTTCTTAAAAATTCATTTTTCTTACTTAGGGCCAAACCAGACAAAGCTCTTTTTTTATCAAGACGTTTTGTTTGTTTAGGTTCTAGATGTTTTTTAGATCTAGCTTTTTCTAAGCGCTTACT